>JANNKG010000553.1:0-10687 GCA_031396185.1 Burkholderiales bacterium
GGTGATCGAGCAGCATGAGCACGCGATGGTGCGCAATGTCTTTCGTCTCGACGACCGCCAGCTGGGCTCCCTCATGGTGCCGCGGGGCGACATCGTCTTCCTCGATCCCGACCGCAGCTGGGAGGAGAACCTCAAGCGCGTCGAGGACTCGGAGCATGCACGTTACCCGGTGGGGCGCAACGGGCTGCAGGAGATCTTCGGCGTGACCTCGGCGCGCCAGCTGCTCAAGAAGGCGCTGCACCACGAGGTTCCCGACCTGCGGGTCGACCTGCAGGCACCGGTCTACGTGCCCGAAACGCTCACCGGCATGGAGCTGCTCGAGAATTTCCGCAAGTCCGGCTCGATGCTCGCCTTCGTCGTGGACGAGTATGGCGAAGTGCTCGGGATGGTGACGCTACGCGACCTGATGGAAGTGATCACGGGCGAATTCACGCCGCGCAGCCTCGAAGACGCGTGGGCGGTGCGCCGCGAGGATGGATCGTGGATCCTCGACGGGCTCATTCCGATTCCCGAGCTGAAGGACCGCCTCGAGTTGAAGGAAGTGCCCGACGAGGACAAGGGGCGCTACCACACGCTCTCGGGCATGGTGATGTTCCTGCTGGGCCGCGTCCCGCAGACGGGAGACTACGTTCCCTGGGCCGATTGGCGGCTGGAAGTGGTCGACATGGACGGCAAGCGCATCGACAAGGTGCTCGCGTCGCGCAGGGTTCCCCTACAATCGGAGCCAACGCCCGTCAAGGAGAAACCGTGATTCGTCGCGTCGCCCTCGCCGTGACCCTTGCCGCCAGCGGCATCGCCTTCGCACAGCCCGTCTCGACCCCGGCCGGTCCGTGGCCCTCGAAGCCGGTGCGCCTCATGGTGGGCGCGTCCCCCGGCGGCGGAACCGACATCATCGCGCGCATGCTCGGCGACAAGCTCACTGCGGTCTTCGGCCAGCCGTTCCTGGTCGAGAACCGCCCGGGCGCGGCCAACACCATCGCCTCCGACGTGACCGCGAAATCCCCTCCCGACGGCTACACGCTGCTGGTCGGCACCAACACCGCGCAGGCGATCGCCCCGCACATCATGAAGCTCGGCTTCGACCCGGTGAAGGACCTGACGCCGATCGCGCTCCTGGTGGTCGTGCCCAACGTCGTGAGCAGCACGCAGCACCTCGCGTGCGCGGCGTTCTTCATCAAGGGTGGCAAGGTGAAAGCACTCGCGGTGATGACGCCGCGCCGCGCCGCCGAGTTGCCCGACGTGCCGACGCTAGTGGAAGCCGGCGTGCCCGGGGTCGAGATGTCGACGTGGTATGGCTTCTTCGGACCGGCCAACCTGCCGCGCGAGATCACTGCGCGCCTTTACGCGGAGACCGCCTCGCGCCGGCAAGCTGGTGCGTGACGCCAACATCAAGAGCGAGCAGTGAGGGCGAAGCCGACGATTGCGCTCTTCGCGGGTGACCCCGCGGGCATCGGTCCCGAGCTGGTCGCGCGCCTGCTCGCCGACGGCGCGACTGCTCGTCGCGCAAACATCCTCCTGATCGGCAGCCGTGGGGTGCTGGAGGAGGGCATGGGCGCCGCGGGATGCCGCTTCGCTTTCGACGTGGGCGCAGCCGAGGGCGCTCGCGGACGCGACCTCGAGCGTCCCCTGCTGGTGAATTGGCCCGGGATCTCGGAAGAGGGCTTCGAGCGCGGCGTCGCAAGTGCGAAGAGCGGCCGATTCATGCTCGACGGATTGCGATTCGGCGTGGAGCTCTGCCGGTCGGGAGCGGCCGACGCGCTTTGCTTCGCCCCGCTCAACAAGGCGGCCCTGCGCGCGGGCGGCATGGGCCACCCCGACGAGCTGCATTGGTTCCAGGAGGTGCTGGCGTTCGACGGCACCTGCGTGGAGCTGAACGTGCTCGAGGGACTCTGGACGTCGCGCGTGACATCCCACGTGGCGCTGGCCGACGTTTCCAGGCTGCTGCGCAAGGAAAAAGTCGCCGAGATGGTGGAACTGATCCACAAGAGCCTGATGAGCGCGGGAATCGCAAAGCCGCGCGTGGCGGTGTGCGGCCTGAATCCCCACAACGGCGACAACGGCGCCTACGGGCGCGAGGAGATCGACATCATCGGTCCGGGCGTCGAAATGGCGCGCGCGCGCGGCTTCCCGGCCGACGGCCCCTATCCAGCCGACACGATCTTCGTGCGCGCCACCCGCAAGACCGGCGGATACGACGGCGTGGTCACGATGTACCACGACCAGGGGCAGATCGCGATGAAGCTTCTCGGCTTCGAGCGCGGCGTGACGGTGCAGGGCGGGCTGCCGATGCCGATCACCACCCCGGCGCACGGCACCGCTTACGACATCGCGGGGCAGGGCGTGGCGAGCGCGGGCGCCATGAAGAACGCCTTCGAGCTCGCCTGCGGGATGGCTGGCGCACCGGCCGATAGTGCGTAGGCTGAAGGCGCGCATTTGGTAGATTCGGGGGATGCCGGGGCTTCCACGCGCTTTCTACGACCGCGACACCATCGAGGTGGCTCACGAGCTTCTCGGCAAGCATCTCGTGCATCGGGTGGGGGGCGTGGAGCGCGTCGGGCGAATCGTGGAGGTCGAGGCATACCTCGGTCCCCACGACCTCGCGGCCCATTCGGCGCGCGGGCTCACTCCGCGCACGCGCGTGATGTTCGGTCCGCCGGGATACGCCTACGTGTATCTCATCTACGGCATGCACTGGTGCATGAACGTGGTGACGCAGGAGGAGGGCAAGGCGTCGGCCGTGCTGCTGCGCGCGGTGGAGCCGGTCACCCATATCGAGGCCCGCACCCAGGGGCCCGCGCTTCTGTGCAAGGCGATGGCCATCGACGGACGCCGTAACGGTCACGACCTGTTGAGCGATGAACTGTTCATCCGCCGCCCGGCGAAGCGCGACGCGTCGATCGTTATCGTGAAGCGGCCGCGGATCGGAGTCGATTACGCCGGCCACTGGGCGCGGCGGTTGCTGCGCTTCTACGTGAAGGGCAGCCCGTACGTCTCGCGCAAGTGACGCGTAGAATGCGGCCATGAAGGCCCTCCTCCTGTTGACCGCGAGCTTCCTGCTTGCCTCCTGCGCCATGACCTCCTCGACTTCCAGTTCCGCAATCGCGGTGACGCCTGCGCTGCGTGCGGAGTTCGCGCCCAGCGGCTCCCTCGTCATGGCGGTGAATTACGGCAACATCGTGCACACCCAGCGCGATCCGGCGGGGGGTCCTGCGCGCGGCGTAGCCCCGGAGCTTGCGCGCGAGCTGGCACGGCGGCTGGGGGTGCCGATCCGCTACGTGACTTACGACACCGCGGGAAAGATGGCCGATGCGGTCAAGGAAGGCGCCTGGGATCTCGCGTTCCTCGCCGTCGACCCGGCCCGCGCCGAAACCATCGCATTCAGCGCGCCGTACGTGTTGATCCAGGGCACGCATCTGGTGCGCCAGGATGCCCCGATGCGCCGCGTCGAGGATTTCGATCGGCCCGGTCTCAAGATCGCGGTAGGCCTCAAATCCGCGTACGACCTTCACCTGTCGCGCGTGCTCAAGAGCGCGGAGCTGGTGCGTTATCCCACCTCGCAGGCGGCGATCGACGCGTTCGTCGCGGGACAGGACGGCCTCGGCGCCGCGGCCGGCGTACGCCAGCCGCTCGCGCTGGCCGCCCGCAAGGACTCCCGGTTCCGCGTGATCGACGGCGCCTACATGTCCATCGACCAGGCCGCGGGCGTGCCGAAATCGCGCCCGCAAGCGGCGCGATACCTGCACGGCTTCGTCGAGGAGATGAAGGCTTCCGGCTTCGTCGCGCGCAATCTCGCCGAAAGCGGCAACGCCGACGCGACCGTGGCGCCTGCCGCGCGCTGAGGCGCGATCTATTTCGGCAGGTTGGCGTCGATCAGCGCGCGCGAGACGGACTGGTGGGGTGAGAGCTCGGGCAACGGATCGCCCGGGCCGAACCAGCGCGCCTCGGCAATTTCGGCGGGATCGCACACCAGGTCGCCGCCGGCGTATTCCGCGGTGAAGGCGATCATCAACGAGTTCGGATACGGCCACGACTGGCTTGCGAAGTAGCGCGGATCCTTTACCTCGATCCCGACCTCCTCGCGCACTTCGCGATGAATCGCTTCCTCGATCGACTCGCCGGGCTCCAGGAACCCCGCCAGGGCGCTCATGCGGCCGCCCGCGGGAACGGCGATGTTGCGAGCCAGGAGGATCGCGTCGCCGCGCCTGACCAGCACCATCATTGCCGGCGAGATGCGCGGGTAGGCGAGGTGGCCGCAGGCGCACTTCATCGCGCGCTCCCCGGGCGCCTTCACCATCGGCTGACCGCAGGAGCCGCAAAAGCGATGGGTGCGCGCCCAGTCGGCCACCTGGAACGCGCGCCCCGCAACCGCCAGCGTGGATTCGTCCATGCGTCCGAAGAGCGAGCGCATTCCCTTGAAGGCGTGGCCCTCGGGCGCGACCACCTCCTGCGGCAGCCAGGCGGCGCGGCAGTAGGACCCGTTCCACAAGCCCACGGGTAGCGTTGTTTCCGGTGCGAGCGGCAACCCGGCGACGATCGAGCCTCCGGGAAGCGTGGCATCGCTTTCGCGGATCAACAGCTGGTTGCCGCGAAAGGCGAAAGTGATCGGGGCGTCGTGCTCGACCGGATCGAGGAGTGCGGCGAAGGTCGGCGGCGTGACGATCACCGGGCTATCCGCCCCGCGCCTTGAAGTTCAGGAACTCGCGCGCGCCGGTCGGATTCACGAAGTGCCCCTGCACGTCGAGGATGAATTCGTTGCCGTCGACCGCGGAACGCGCGGCGTGCAGGTCGAGGCCCGCATCCTTCGGCAGCTCATAGAAGCCGCCACGCCTGCCCTGGGTCGCGTAGGCCGCATTCATTCCCAACAGCGTCGTTGCAACCCCGCACGCCGACACCAGGAAGGAGCGCCGGTCCTGGCCCACCCGCTTCGCGTTCTCGGTCGCCGCTTCGAGCGCGAGACGGTTGGCATGGTGGTGCACCGGTTCCAGCGGTATCGGCGTGTACTCGCCGTTGGTGGTGGTGTCGAGCTTGACCGGCAGCCGGCAGCCCTCCGGATCGTGTTGGAAGCGCATGTTCGTTCTCCTCGGGAGAATTTTATATGCAAATATGCGCGGCCTGCGACGGGGGGCGATGAGCTTGCCGCGGGTCGCCGTTAGAATAGCGTCACCACAACCGACAACGGCAAGGGTAACGACATGGCGGGCGGCGCAAATCCGGTCAAGGCGGTGCTGTACGCGCTGGTCGCGAACTTCGCGATCGCGGTCACGAAGTATGTCGCGGCGTTCTTCACCGGCTCGGGCTCGATGCTCGCCGAGGCGGTGCACTCGACGGCGGATTGCGGCAACCAGGGCTTGCTGCTGCTCGGGCTAAAGCGCGCCAAGCGCCCGCCGACGCCTGACTATCCGCTCGGATACGGCAAGGAAACCTACTTCTGGTCGTTCATCGTGGCGATCATGCTGTTCAGCGTGGGCGGCCTCTTCTCGGTCTACGAGGGCTGGCACAAGCTGAACGAGCCCGAGCCCCTCAGCTACCCGCTGCTTGCCCTCGGCGTGCTGCTTTTCGGGATCGTGGCTGAGAGCTTTTCCATGTGGGGTTGCGTGCGCGAGGTGAACAAGGCACGCGGCGGGCAATCCCTGTGGGAATGGTTCCGCAACTCGCGCAACGCCGAGCTGGTGGTGATCTTCGGCGAGGACCTCGCGGCGCTCCTCGGCCTCACTTTCGCCTTCGTCGCGGTGGGGGTTGCGTGGATCACCGGCAACGTCATGTGGGACGCCCTCGGCAGCATTGCCATCGGCGTGCTCCTGATCGTCGTAGCGGCCCTGGTCGGGGTCGAGGTGAAGGCGCTGCTCGTAGGGCAAGGAGTGGAGGCGCATGTGCGCCGCGAGATGGTGGCTTTCGTCGAGGGGCTGCCGGCCGTGGAGAAGCTGCTGAACCTCCTCACGCTACACATGGGCGGCGACGTCCTGGTGGCGATCAAGGCGCGCATGCGCGAGCAGGGTAGCCAGGAGGCCCTGGTGCAGGCGATCAACGCATCGGAGAAGGCATTCGGCGAGCGCTTTCCCGAGGTGCAGTGGATCTTCTTCGAGCCGGACGTCGCCGACTGACTTCTCCCTCTCCCACGGGCGCCCAAGGAGTGGAACGTGGCGTGGGAGAGGGTCCTAGCGCCGCGTCCGATTCCACCAGAGGATGGTCCCACCGGTGATGGCGGCAGCCAGCACCAGCGTGTTGCCCACGACGAAGACGCGGTCGCCCACCATCGCGCTGTAGGCGAGGAACAGGGCCGACGAGGCGATCTGCCCCGCAAAGAAAAATTTACCGATGCCGTGCTTCACGCGGTCGCGCCATTGCTTCCACGCCTGGCCGGCCATCGTGAGGAACAGCACCGTCACGGCGGCCCAGCCAATGATCTGCTCGATTTCCATGGTCTGCCTCTCGGCGGTGTGACCCGCCGCTGGAACCAATCGTTCAGGACGAAATCCCAACGGATTGTGGCGCCCGCGCCAGGAGGAAGCACTGAGGCGCAAGTACACTGGGTGGATGGACGCTTCCGCCCTGCAATCCGCCGCGATTCGTGCGGCCACCGAACGCCTTGCTCCCCACATTCGCCGCACTCCTATTCTCGAAGCCGATGGTGCCGACTTCGGCCTGCCCGGGGTGCGCCTGGTATTCAAGCTTGAATTCCTGCAGCACGCGGGCTCGTTCAAGACGCGCGGTGCATTCAATCACCTCCTGACTCGCACGTTGCCCGCGGTGGGGGTGGTGGCTGCCTCCGGGGGCAACCACGGCGCCGCCGTGGCCTATACGGCCATGCGGCGCGGAGTCCCGGCGACGATCTTCGTTCCCAGCGTGGCATCGCCGGCGAAGATGGAGCAAATCCGCGGGTATGGGGCGCGGCTCGAGGTGGCCGGCGAGCGCTACAACGATGCGCTCCTGGCAAGCGAGCGCTGGGTCGAGTCTTCCGGCGCCGCTGCGATTCACGCCTACGATCAATGGGAGACGCTGCAGGGCCAGGCGACGGTCGGGCTCGAGTTCGAGGAACAGGCGCCCCAACTCGAAGCGCTGCTGGTTGCGGTGGGCGGCGGCGGGCTCGTGGGCGGCATTGCGGCGTGGTATTCAGGGCGCGTGCCGGTGATCGGAGTGGAGCCGGAGGAAGCGCCGACGCTGACTCGTGCGCTCGCGGCTGGAGCGCCGGTCGATGCCCCCGCGGGAGGGATCGCGGCGGATTCGCTGGCTCCGAAGCGCGTGGGGGCGCTCATGTTTCCGATAGCACGCAGATATGTCGAGACGGTGCTGGTCGCCGATGACGCGATTCGCGATGCGCAAAAAAACCTGTGGCGGACCCTTCGCGTGGTGGCCGAACCCGGCGGCGCCGCCGCCGTCGCGGCGCTCACCTCCGGCGCGTGGAAGCCGCGGCGGGGCCAATCAGTGGGCATCGTGTTGTGCGGCGCCAATACCAACGCCGTCGACTTCGGCTAGCGATTCGGGCGAGTGCCGCCTGCTCTCGGCGGGGCCGAGGCGGGTTGATGGTGGACTGTTACATCGGGCGCGTCGGTGTCGGGCATTCCCCTGTCCAGCTGCTGTCGGGCCTTGGTGGCGAGCGCGAGGTACTCGGCGCGTATCTTCGCCAGGTCCTCCTCCTCCAATTCCTCGAGGTCGAGGAGCGCGTTGTGCGCGCCGGTCTGGCAGCGAATGATCTCATCCAGCTTGATCTGCATCGCCTCCGCATCTCGATTCTGCGTGGCCTGGATCAGGAACACCATGAGGAAAGTGACGATCGTGGTCGCGGTGTTGATGGTGAGCTGCCAGGAATCGCTGTAGTCGAAGAACGGGCCGCTGACCGCCCACGCGACCACCATCAGGATCACGATCGCGAAGGTGAGGGGCTTTCCCGCCATGCGCGAGGTGCCCTTCGCAGCGCGGGTGAAGAAGCGGGAGGTGCGCATGGGTTCCATGCAGGCTCAGAGCTGCGAGCGGAACAAGGCGAAGAAGCGCTCCTTCGCCTTCTCATGCCACGGGCGGCCCTGCCATTCCTCGTAGGTGATGCGCCGTGATTTCTTCAGGTCGTTCTCGAAATCGGCGGTTTGGCGGGTGGCGAAGTCGCGGTCGTAGACATTCAGGTTCGCCTCGTCATTCAGCCGGAATGACCGGGCGTCGAAGTTGGTCGATCCTACCGACACCCACAGGCCATCGACCACCAGGACCTTGCAGTGGTACATGGTCGGCTGGTACTCATACAGCTCGGCCCCGGCCTGGAGGATTCCTCCCCAAAGTGCACGCGAGGCGCCCCTTACCGTCTTCGAGTCGGTGAGCTTCCCCGGCATGATGATGCGCACGCGCACGCCGCGCTTGAGGGCTGCCTCCAGCGCCTCGAGCGCGAGGTCGTCGGGGACGAAGTAGGCCATTGCCAGGTCGATCGTCTGGGTGGCCGCCGCCAACGACAGCAGGTACATCAGGTGCATGCTGTCGGACCCGCCGTCGGGAGAGCTCTTGAACATCTGGGCAAGCAGCTTCCCCGCGGGTTCGATCGGCGGGAAATAGCTGTCGCCATGCAGCACCACGCCGCTCACCTTCAGCCAGTTGTCGTTGAAGGCGGCCTGCATGTGCGCCACCGCCGGCCCTTCGACGCGGAAGTGCGTGTCGCGCCAGTGGTCCTTGTCCTGTGCGTTGCCGCTCCAGTCGTCGGCGATTCCCACGCCGCCCGTGAAAGCCACCTGGCCGTCCACTACGAGAAGCTTGCGATGCGTGCGGTTGTTGATCCGGTCGAGGGTGTACCAAGTCAACGGGTGATAGCGCTGGATCTCGATGCCGGACTTCTCCATCGTCTTGAGGAGCTCATCGTCCATTTTCTGGGTGCCGACCCAGTCGAGCAGGATATGCACCTTTACTCCGGCGCGGGCGCGCTCCACCAATGCATCGGCGAAATCCTTGCCCACCTTGCCCGACCAGTAGATGTACGTCTCGAAAGTGATCGTCTTGCGGGCTGAGCGTATCGCGCCGAGCATCGCGGGAAAGATCTGGTCGCCGTTCAGCAGCGTCTCGACGCGATTGCCGTCGACCATCGCGGGGCCGAGGAGCACGCCCATGGAGCGCACGAACTGCGGATCGGCGATCCCATAGCGATGCTCGATGTGCTTGCGGACCTGCTTTTCCTTGTCTGACATCACGTTCACGCCGAGCAAGGTGAGGAGCGCCCCGAGGAGCACCAGCGAGAGGATCTTGGGGGCGGAGAGCTTCACCCCCACACAGACCGCCTTCCGCGCAAAGCGTTCCTCAGGCCACGGCGCCGTCGCGAAAGAGCCTGTCGATTTCGCCTGTCGAATAGCCCGCCGCCTCGAGGATTTCGCGGGTGTGCTGGCCCATGAGAGGCGCGGCGCGCGTCACCGCGCCGGGCGTTTCCGAAAACTTGATCGGAAGCCCGAGCGCCTTGGTGCGCCCGGCGCGGGGGTGCTCGACCTCGACCACCATTTCGCGCGCGGCGACCTGGGGATCGGCCAACATGTCGCCGATGCGATTCACCGGGCCCGCGGGGACGCCAGCCGCGTCGAACTCGCGGATCCATTCGGCCGAGGCGCGCGTGCGCAGGCGCTCCGAAATGAGCGGTGTCAGCGCAGCGAGGTTCCTCATGCGATCGCCGTTGGTCCGGAAGCGCGCGTCCTGGGCGAGCTCCGGGCAGCCGATGACTTTCACGATTCGCTCCCAATTGGATTGGTTCGCGCCGCCCACGTTGATCCACCCGTCGGCGGTCGGGAACGCCTGGTAGGGAGCGGTGAGGATGTGGGCAGAGCCCGAGGGGCCGGGATTCACGCCGGTGGCGAAATAGATCGCGGCTTGCCAGTAGGTCTGCTGGATCGCGGCTTCCATCAGCGAGGTCTCGACCATCTGGCCACGCCCGGTCTGCGCCCGCGCAAGGAGCGCGGAGACGATACCGAGTGCGGCGAGGATGCCCGCATTGATGTCGGCGATCGAGGTCCCCGATTTCACCGGCGGGCCGCCGGGCTCGCCGGTGATGCTCATCAGGCCCGCGAAGCCCTGGGCGATGAGGTCGAAGCCACCCTTGTCGGCGTACGGACCGGTTCGCCCATAGCCGGACACTGCGCAATAAACGAGGCGCGGATTGAGGGCATGCAGCACGTCATAGCCGAGGCCGAGCTTTTCGAGCGTACCCTTGCGGTAGTTTTCCGTGACCACGTCGGCATCGGCGAGCAGGCGCTTGACCACCTCGAGGCCGCCCGGCGTCTTCAAGTTCACCGCCATGCCGCGCTTGTTGCGGTTGAGGATCATGAAGGCCGCCGATTCGCCGTTGATCGAGGGCTCGGTGTAGCTGCGCGTGTCGTCGCCGCCCGGCAGCTTCTCCACCTTGATCACGTCGGCACCCATGTCGGCGAGGAGCATCCCGCACGTCGGGCCCGCCATGATCTGCGCGAGCTCTATGACCTTGATTCCCTTCAGCGGTCCCATCGGTATTTGCTTGTCTCAGTCAGCGGGGATGATCGAACGGTGGTTTGGAACGCAGAGGTACGCAGAGGGATCGCAGAGGATACGCGAGAGGACAGCCTAATCTCTCTGCGAATCTGCGAGCAGGATCCTCGAATCCAAAGCCGGTTTTCCTCTTGCGTATCCTCTGCGATCCCTCTGCGTACATCTGCGTTGAAAACTCGCGATCAATCATCCCCGCACACTGAGACAAGCA
>JANNKG010000028.1:0-1672 GCA_031396185.1 Burkholderiales bacterium
CTGCTGACCCCCGTGGTGATGGATCCCAAGCTCGCCGCCAACGCGCTGCGCTGGGCCGTCCGCGAGATGGAGGAGCGCTACAAGACGCTGGCGGCGTTCGGCGTCCGCAACATCGAGCAGTACAACCGCAACGTGCGCGCGATGCAGGAAGAGAAGAACGGCGAGCCGCTCCTCGACGACAAGGGCAACGAGCTGAAGACGCTCCCTTTCATCGTCGTGCTCATCGACGAGCTCGCCGACCTGATGATGGTGTCGGGCAAGAAGGTCGAGGAGCTGATCGCGCGGCTCGCGCAGAAGTCGCGCGCGTGCGGGATTCACCTGATCCTGGCGACCCAGCGCCCCTCGGTGGACGTGATCACCGGCCTCATCAAGGCGAACGTGCCCACGCGGATCGCCTTCCAGGTGTCGGCGAAGGTGGATTCGCGCACCATCCTCGACCAGCAGGGCGCCGAGAGCCTTCTCGGCCAGGGCGACATGCTCTACCTGCAGCCCGGCGGCGGGATTCCGGTCCGCGCCCACGGCGCCTACGTGGCCGATGCCGAAGTGCACCGCGTGGTCGAGGCGCTAAAGAAGCAGGGCGAGGCGCAATACATCGAGGGCCTCCTCGACGCGCCCGAGCAAGGCGAGATGAACGCAATGAACGAGGGTGGTGTCTCAGGAGAAGCCGATCCCCTCTACGACCAGGCCGTGCAGATCGTCCTCCAGAACAAGCGTGCTTCCATCTCCCTCGTGCAGCGCCACCTGCGGATCGGCTACAACCGCGCCGCGCGGCTGATCGAGGACATGGAGAAGGCGGGGATGGTGACGCCGATGGCGTCGAACGGCAATCGGGAAATCATCCAGCCCTCCAAGTAGCAACCCGTCGTCCCCTGAAGACGACCCAGACCTCGATGAAATACCTCCTGCTGCTGTTCTTGTCCTTCCCGGCCCTCGCCGGCGGCCTCGACGATTTCCTCGCCTTCAATGCCACGACGAAGACCGCGACCGCGCGTTTCGAGCAGCAGGTCTTCGACCGCGCCGGCAAGGTGGTCGAGCGCGCCACCGGGACCTTTGCCTTCGCGCGCCCGGGCAAGTTCCGCTGGACCTACGAGAAGCCCCACCAGCAGGTGCTGGTGGGCGACGGCGCGCGGCTCTGGATCCACGACCCCGACCTCAATCAAGTGGCCGTCAAGCGCGTGGACCAGGCGATCTCGTCGACGCCCGCGGCACTCCTCGCTGGCAGGGACGACATCACCAGGCTCTTCACGCTACGCGACGCGGGCAGCGTGGACGGGCTCAACTGGGTCGAGGCGTCACCGAAAGCGCAGGACACGGGCTTCGACAAGGTGCGCCTGGGCCTGAACGGCAAGACGCTCGCCGCCATGGAGCTGCACGACCAGCTCGGCGGGCGCACGCTGCTGAAGTTCATGGACCTGAAGGCGAACGCGGTGGTCCCCGCCGACACGTTCACATTCAAGCCGCCCGCCGGCGCCGACGTGCTCGAGGATGCCCCCGCCAGGAAGTGATCCTTGCAGGAGTCGTCACGAATCAGAAGCGCGGATTTGGAACGCAGAAGTTCGCAGAGGGTTCACAGAGGTTCGCGAGAGGAAAGCCTCAGCGATTTTCGACTGCGACAGGAGCCCCCGAATCCCAAGCCCGTTTTCCTCTGCGTATCCTCTGCGAACCCTCTGCG
>JANNKG010000086.1:0-1930 GCA_031396185.1 Burkholderiales bacterium
CCATCTCCTCCCACGTCGCGTAGCGCTTCGAAGCGTCCTTCGAGAGCGACTTCATCACGATGGCGTCGAGCTCGGGCGAGAGCGAATCGCAGTGCACTCTCGGCGGGTCCGGATCGGTATTCACGATCTGGTAGATGACACTCATGGTGTTCGCGCCGGAGAACGGCAGCCGCGCGGTGAGCATGTAGTACATCACCACGCCGAGCGCGTAGATGTCGGTGAGGTGGGACGCCTGCGCGGTGCCGGTCACGAGCTCCGGGGCCATGTAGGCGGGCGAGCCCACGTTGGTGATCACGGTACGGTCCGACACCCGGTTGATCGAGGCGCCGAAGTCGGCGATCTTGATCTCGGTGCCGTCCTTGTGGAGGATGTTGCCGGGCTTGATGTCGCGGTGCGTGAGGCCGAGCGTCTGCGCGAAGGCGAGCGCGCGCACGAACTTGAAGATGATCTCGGCAACTTCCTTGGGCTCCAGCAGCGACTCGGGCGTGCAGAACTTCTCGAGCGTGCCGCCCTCCACGTACTCCATCACGATGTAGCTGAAATCGCCTTCGACCACCGCGTCGAAGATCTGCACGATGTGCGGGTGGTGCAGCTTGCCGGCGAGCGCCGCCTCGTTCAGGAACATGCTCTTGTAGAAGGCACCATCCTCGCTGTTCTTGAGCGCCTCCGGGAAGATCAGCTTGATCGCGACCTGGCGCTTGCCGAACGGATCGTCGGCCAGGTACACCTTGCCGGTGGCGCCCTTGCCGAGCTCGCCCACGATCTGGTATTTGCCGATCGACTGGCGCGAGGCGCTCATACGCAACGCCCTCCGTCCACTTCAAGGCACGCCCCGGTGATGAAAGCGGCCTCGTCGGAGGCGAGGAAGAGGGCGGCCTGCGCGATGTCGAGCGGCTTCGACAGCCGCCCCATCGGAATGCCCGCGATGAATTTCTTCCGGTTCTCGGGGGTGTCGGGCATGCCCATGAACATCTCGAGCATTCCGGTTTCGCCGATCACGGGGTTCACGACGTTCACGCGGATCTTCTCGGGGCCGAGCTCGGCGGCCATCGATCGAGAGGTCACGATCGCGGCACCCTTCGAGCCGTTGTACCAGGTGAGCCCGGGGCGCGGGCGCACGCCTGCCGTGGACGCGATGTTCACGAAGCAGCCGCCGCCCGCCTTGCGGAAGTGCGGCACCGCGTGCCGGGCGGTGAGGAAGATCGACTTCACGTTCACCGCGTAGATGCGGTCGAACTCGCCCTCGTCGACCTCGAGCATCGGTCGATTGCGGTGCGTGGTGCCGGCGTTGTTCACGACGATGTCGAGGCGGCCGAATCGCTCGACGGTGGAGCGCACCATGCGCTCGACGTCCGCATCGCGCGAGACGTCGGCGACCTCCACCGACGCTTCCCCGCCCGCGGCGCGGATCTCGTCGGCCACCCGGCGCGCGGCACTCTCGACCACGTCGTTCACGGCCACCCTTGCGCCCTCCTCGGCGTAGCGTTTCGCGATGGCCTCGCCGAACCCCGAGCCCGCGCCCGTCACGATCGCCACTTTGTTCTTGAGTCTCATGGCGACCAATTATCTACGAATCAGAAGAGGCCCGTTATCTTCCCATCGTCGGTCACGTCGATCGACACCGCCGAGGGCACCTTCGGCAGCCCGGGCATGGTCATGATGTCGCCGCAGACCATCACGACGAATTCCGCCCCGGCGGCGAGCCGCACCTCGCGGATGTTCACCACGTGGCCGGAAGGCGCGCCACGCAGCTGCGGATCGGTGGAGAACGAGTACTGGGTCTTGGCGACGCACACCGGGTAGTGGCCGTAACCGCCGTCCTGCAACTGGCGGATCTGCTCGCGCACCGCATGCGGCGCGTCGATGTCCTCGGCGCCGTAGACCTCGGTGGCGATCTTGCGCATCTTCTCCCACAGCGTGTCGGCGTCTT
>JANNKG010000122.1:0-11571 GCA_031396185.1 Burkholderiales bacterium
CGCCAAGGCGGTCGCCCTGGTAGTCCCGGCCCTTCACCTGGTAGCGATAGTTGATCGTGGGCCTGTAGGTCATCGATCCCCCATTGCCTCGCAGGACGGGAATGACCTCTAGGGAAATCACTTTCCCCTTCGCCGTCGGCCACCCGAGGCTTCGTCGGCCGAGACGGATGAGGCGCGCCGTCTCGAGCGTGGCACCGAGAAGGACGACGATCACGACAATGAAGACCACGACGTCGGAGCTCATGCGGTCATGGGACCTCGCGGCTCTATTTTGCCCTCTCTCGCGACGCCACGACCACTCCCCGCAGTGCGGCGCGCTCGATCGCCGCCTTGACCAGCCCTTCGGCCTTGGCGTCCTCGATGAACTTGCGCGCATAGGCGGCGGCCGCCGCGCCGCGGCCCTTCGGCATGGCCATGGCCGCATCGTCGCTTCCCGGCGCGTCGATCACGCGGGAGCCGGGCATTTTCGCGGCAAGGCCGAGCACGACCGGCTTGAGGGCCGCGAACACCTCCGCTTTTCCCGACTTCAGCAACTCGAGTGCCGGCGGCACCCCGGAGACCCGCACCATGGTCGCGCCTTTCAACGCGCTCGTGAGGTAGACGTCGGGCGTGCCCCGTGCCACCGCCACGACTCGCACCCCGGCGTGATCGACGTCGCCCGGCCCCGAAATCCGGGAGCCCGCGGGCACGAGGTAACCCAGCTCCGTGCTCACGTGGCTGGCGGTGAAGTCGAGGAATCCGCTGCGTTCGGCGGTCGAGCCGAGAAAGGCAACGTCCCAGCTCCCTGTCTTGCCGCCGTCGAGCAGCGACGAAAACTCGGAATACATGACGGGCTCGAACGGCACGTCCAGACGTGCGGCGAGCTCCCTGCCGAGATCGTGGGCCACGCCCTTCATCTCTCCGGTGGCCGGGTCCTTGACGACGTGCACCGCGTTGCTCGCGAAGAGCGCCACGCGCAGCTTGCCCGTCGGCGCGAAGGCCTGCCGGACCTCCGCAACCGGCGCGTCCCGCAGGGTTCCGCAGGCTGCGATGAGGAGGGCGGACATCGCCGCCGCGAGCGCATGGATGGTTTTCATGGGGTCCTCCGTGAGTAAGTTCAGTCGGCGCGGAATCCGGACGCCTTCACCAGCGGCGCCCACTTCGCGGTGTCGTCCGCCATGCGACGTGCGAGCTCGTCGGCCGTGCTGCCGACGGGCTCGAGGCCGATCGCGAGCAGGTGTTCCTTCACTTCGGGCGCGTTGAGGGCCGCGGCGATCGCCGCCGACAGGCGGTCGATGATGGCGCGCGGAGTCCCGGCAGTGGTGTGGAACGCCTGCCAGCCCGAGCCCTCGATGCCCTCGAATCCGAGCTCCTTGAAGGTCGGCACGTCGGGCGCGACCCTCGAGCGCTTCGCGCCCGAGGTCGCGAGGATGCGGATCTTACCGGCTTCGTGCTGCTTCACCCAATCGTTGAGCGCCGTGATCCCGGCGGGGATCTGCCCGCCCATGAGGTCGTTGGTGAGCGGCGGGCCGCCCTTGTACGGAACGGGAACGAGGTCGAGCCCCGTGGCTCGGGCGAGCAGCACGCCGAAGAAATGCGACGGGCTGCCGACTGTCGGCAAGCCGTACGCCCCGTTCGCCGGATTGGCGCGCACCCAGGCGATGTACTCATGCAGGGTCTTCGCGGGCGAGGCGGGCCCGACTGCAAGCGATAGCTGGAAGCTCGCCGCGAGCGAGACCGGTGCGAAATCCTTGATCGGGTCGTAGCTGAGCCTGGCGTGCGTGAGCGGCGCGAAGACCGTCACCGCGATCGGCGCGACCATGAGGGTCCTGCCGTTGGGGGCGGCGTTCTTCAGAATCTCGGCGGCGAGGATCCCGTTGACGCTCGGCCGGTTCTCGACCACCACGTTGGTGCCGAGCGACACCTTCATCCGCTCCGCGACGAGCCGCGCGACCAGGTCGGAGCCGCCCCCCGGCGGGAATCCGACCACGATGCGGATCGGAGCCTCGTCGGCACGTGCGGCCATGGCGAGGGCGAAGCCCACGACGCCCAGCAATGCCTGCAGACGATTCATCGCACGTCCCTCCCTTCGAGGACAAGGTACGCGTCGCCACCGGTGGCCGCAACGGAACTAATGCACCGTGCGAAAGAGAACAAGTTCCGCTGGACTTACCTCCGGGCCGGAGGCTTCCGAAGGACGGTAATGCGCCCCCGCTCCGACTTGATGTAGCCGCCACGTGCCAACTCCCGCAGCACGCGGCCGACCATCTCGCGAGTCGCCCCCACCTGTTGCCCGATTTCCGCGTGCGTGAGACGCGCGCTTACGCGTTTGCCGTCGCTTTCCACCGAGGAGGCGAGCAGCACCCTGACCACCCGTCCGTACACGTCAACCATTGTCAGGTTCTTGGTCCGCTGGACCAGGCGCCGCAGCCGTGCCACGACGTCCATGAGCATGACGAGAGTGGCCTGCGGGTGGCGGCGCAGCAGCTGCTTCAGGTCGATCATCCGAATCGCGGCTATCCGGAGGTCCGCGATGGCGACAAACGACACCAGGGCCGGCTCACCCCCCAGGGTGACGTCGGCGAAATGGTCGCCCGGGCCGTCGATTCCGAGCTTCAGCTGGTGCCCCGCCTCGTCGCGCCAGAACGCCTGGACGTTGCCCGACAGGATGAAATGGAACATCTCGAGACGGTCGCCCTCATTGGCGACGATGGCGCCCTTGGGATAAGAGCGGACCGTGAAGAGCTGCGAAGTGCTCTCGAGTTCCTTCCTGGACAGCGACGCGAAGAGTGGAACCGCCGACAGCTCCTCGACTGTTGGAGCGCTCATGGGACCTCGGACAACTTGGAAGCGCGCAATCGTTTCCTGCGTTCATAGGTCTCGACCTCCCGGTAGGAGACCACCTCCCGGCCGCGATAGCGCGCGTACTCCTGAAGGAAATCCCGGGTGCTGGCGTAGGGCCCGGAAAGCACGCCTGGGCGCTTCGAGTCGGCGAAGAAATACCGCTGCCCGCCGCGTTCGAAGGACGCAAGCCAGTGGCGGCGCAGCGTGTTGCTGGCGATCGTGACCGGCTCGAACTCGATCATCAGGTAGGCAGGCTTGGCTCCGGGTTCCACCACACGCAGCGTTTCCACGGCAAATCGCGCGAGGTCCACGCACACCCCCACGGGAGCGCCGAAGAAAGTCTCGGGGCTATGGATGGCGATGGGACCCGAACCGTTGCGTTGCGTCTCGGACAATCGCAGGGCGCGCGGCATGTCGTAGTCGAACGTCGCTCCGATCCACCCATTGATGTCCTCGGCGGAGCGCCAGCGCCGCAGCGCCTCCGGGTAGGAAAGCGGAGTTTCGACACGCTCCATCCCCGGCGGGCGGCTTTCGGGAGCATCCGAAGCGGAATTTGCCCTCTCTGCGCAAGCGCCGCCTGCCGCGGCGAGGAGCAGCCCGCAAGCGGCCAGCGCGGCGATGGCGTTGCGGGTCATACGCCTAAAGTCAGTACAGCTCGGCCAACAGGCGCTCCAGCGCCGAGCGCCGCTCCGGTGGCGTGGGCGCGAGCATGCCCTGTTGCTGGAGGATGGCCAGGAGCTTGCGCGGGGCGACCTCCTTGTAGCCCACGATCTCGACATGCCCGGCCTGCACCTCGACATTGGTGAGCTGCGGATAGCGGTCGATGACCGGCTGGTACTGCTCGGCGACGCTGAAGATGTGGTCGCTCTCCAGGCACAGTCCGCCGGCGGTCCGGTTGCGGCAGGTATCGCGCTCGTCGGTGACCACCTTGAGGTAGCGCTTGACCGACGGCAGCAGCGGCCGCGGACGCTGGATGAATTCCGAGGGCGCGGTGATCTCGTACCAGTTGTTGCCGCTGATGATCCAGCACAATCCCGGAAGCGTACCGAGGCTCAGCCAGTGGAGCGGCCTCACCCCACAGGTGCTCGCCGCCTTGATGCCGGCGAGCGGGGCCGAGACGGTCACGAGCTGGATGTTGGCATCGTCGCGCCGCCACTGGTCGCGGCGGTCCGCTTCCATAGCCTTGCGGGCCACCAGGCCCCCCATGCTGTGCCCGATGACCATCACGCTTCGATCACGGACATGTCCGGCAAGCTCGTCGACTGCAGCGATCAGCTGACCCGAACTCACGACGAGGCTGTCGCGACCGTCGTAGTTGAAACACACGGCCTGCTGCCCGTGGAATGCGTACAACTGGGCCAGCGACCGGAAACTCCCCGTGGAGGCGTTGCAGCCGTGGACCAGCACGGTGACCGGTTGGCTCGCGTTGAATCGCAGCGTGCGATCCGGCGAGTCGGTGCAGGGTCCCAGCCGCGGAATTTCCACGGCCACGTCGGCCACCGGCAGCCGGCCGCGGTCGATGGGTTGCGGATCCGGCACGTGCGCAGGCGTGTAGACGACGCATCCGGCCAATGACGACAAGGCAAAAGCCGCCGCCGCTTGATGGATCACTTTCCGCAGGATTTTTCGATTCACGATGAACACCTCCTGGTCGATCGAGCTACGAGGCGCGCGCCCCCCAGCTCGGGTCGTCCCCGTCACTTTTTCATATTCTCGATCGGCACGGCGTCCAATGGCGACTCAAAGGCAATGAAGAGGATGCATGCGCTGGTGCTTGCGCAGACGCCCTTGTGCGCTCGCTTGGCGGGACCGTACGCATAAGTACCCGGCCGGAGGATTGCGGTTTTCTGACCGTCATAGGTGACGTGAAGCTCGCCTGCAACCAGCACCATGCGCTCCGCCGACGTGTGCCAATGGAGGGGAATGGTCGACTTGGCCGGCACTTTAAAGAACACATCGACGTTGTCTTTCGCAGGGTCGCCGTGAAGGATGGCGATCCCACAGCCTTTGGGCAGGAATGGCGGGCATGGACCCCACTTGAGGTCCGTGTCATGGACCGTCCGCGTCAGTGCCTCCTCCCGAGCCGGCGCTTGTGCGAGGGCGATCGAGCCGAAAAGGCCAAGCACGGACAGGAACGCCACCTGCAATCGCCGACCCATCATTGCTCGAGCACACATAAGTCACTTCTCCTTTTGGTTGAAAAGATACTTCTGCGCCCATCCCAGGCCCTCACTCGTGCCCTGCCTCGGGCGATACTCGCAGCCGATCCAACCGTCGTACCCCACCTCGTCGATCAGAGCGAAAAGACAAGGGTAATTGATCTCGCCAGTATCGGGCTCGTGACGCTCGGGGACACCCGCGATCTGCATGTGGCCGACGCCCGCGATGTACTGCCGGATCTTCATCGCGAGGTCACCTTCCACGATCTGGCAGTGGTACAGGTCCATTTGCACCTTGAGGTTCGCGGCGCCGACTTCCTTGCAGACCGCATGGGCCTCGTCCTGCCGGTTGAGGAAGAATCCGGGAATGTCGCGGGTATTGATGGGTTCGATGACCACCGTGATGCCGAGGGACTCGGCTTGCGCTGCTGCATAGGCGAGGTTTTCGACATAGGCCTCGCGATGGCGCGCGCGATGCTCGCCGGGCGCGATCAGGCCCGCCATCACGTGCAGCCGACGACTTCCCAGCTCCCGCGCGTAATCGAGCGCCATGTCGATCGAGCGCTTGAACTCGTTTTCGCGCCCGGGCCGCGACGCCATGCCCCGCTCGCCCTTCGCCCAGTCGCCGGGGGGCGCGTTGAAGAGCACCTGCGTCAGGCCGTGCGCTTCCAGTCGCGCCTTGATCTCGCCGGCGGGATGCTCATAGGGAAAGAGGAACTCGACGCCCTTGAACCCGTCTCGCGCGGCGGCGCCGAAGCGCTCGAGGAACGCGTGCTCGTTGTACATCATCGTCAAATTGGCGGCGAAGCGCGGCATCGAACGATCCTACCAGCGCGCGCCGAACATTTTCCGCAGCTCCCCGATTTCGGACTCTTCGAGGGCCCGGGTCGTGCGCCCGGCGAGGAGCCAGAGCTTCGCGGTCTCCTCGAGCTCTTCCAGGGTGGCCATCGCCGCCGCGGGCGACTCGTGCCAGACGTTCGGGCCGATCCGGTCGAGCATCACCGCGCGAATCGGCGCGCCCCGCGCGGCAAATCGCGCGATCGTGGCGGCCACCAGGTCGGCCCCGCGCGGATCACCCGGCGCATGGTACGCAATCAGAGGGACGTGGCCCACCTTCATCACGAAATACGGCGTGATCGGCGGCACGATGTCGTCGGCGGTCCAGGCGCCCGCGAGGCAGAGCGAGACCAGGTGGGTGGAGTGGGTATGGATCACGCAACGCGCCGCCGGATCGGCCGCGTAGATGCGACGGTGCAGCGCGATCGTCTTGCTCGGCCGAGCGCCGTCCATCGGAGCGCCGTCGCGGTCCACCTTCGCGATCTTCCCGGGCTCGAGGAACCCGAGGCACGCGTCGGTCGCGGTGATGAGGATGCCGTCATCGAGGCGCGTGCTGATATTGCCGGCGGTCGCGTGCACGTAGCCGCGGTCGAAGAGGCTTTTTCCCACGCGGCAGATCTCCTCGCGCAGTTGTTGCTCATCCATGGGCGAACGCCTTGGTGAAGAAATCCACGGTGCCGAAGTTGCCCGACTTGAGCGCGAGGTGAATCGTTTCGCCCGCGGCACGCGAGTGAGCGGCGCACCACGGCACGCCAGGATCGATCTGCGGGCCGATGCGCATCTTCTCAACGCCGAGCGCCTGGACCACGGCGCCCGAGGTCTCGCCGCCCGCGACCACGAGCCGGCGCACGCCGCGCTCCACCAGGCCGCGCGCAATGCCGGCGAGCGTGCGCTCGACCAATGCGCCTGCCCCCGCGACGCCGAGGCGCGCCTGGACGGCGCGAACCGAATCGGGGTCGGCACTCGAATAGACCAGCGCCGGTCCGCCCGGTAGCCGGTTTTCCGCCCAGGCGATCGCCTTGCGCAGGGTCTCGTCGCCGTCGGCCAGCTCCAGCGGGTCCAGCGCGAGGGCCGCGCCGCCGGAATCCCGGAACGCTTTCACCTGGACGAGAGTGGCCGTCGAGCAGCTGCCCGAGACGATCGCCGCGTGCCCGCCAACAGGAGGAAGCTTCGCCGCTTGCGGGCTTGCGCTGATTCCCCAGTTTCGCGGCAGCCCGATGGCGACCCCCGAGCCTGCCGTCACCAGCGCCATCCCTTTGAGCGCGGGGCCGAGGCGATGCAGGTCTTCGTCGGACACGGCGTCCACGATCGCGATCGCCATGCCCCGGGACTTGAGCTCGGCGATGCGGCTGCGAATCGCCGCATCCCCGCGCGCGACCACTGCGTAGTCGATGAGCCCGACCTTGCGCTGCGTCTGCGCCTGCAGCACGCGGACCAGGTTCGCATCGGTCATCGGAGTCAGCGGATGGTTCTGCATTCCCGACTCGTTCAGGAGGACATCGCCCGCGTACAGGTAGCCCTTGAAGATGGTGCGCTTGTTCTCCGGAAATGCCGGGCAGGCGATGGTGAAATCGGCTCCGAGGGCATCCATCAGCGCGTCGGTCACCGGGCCGATATTGCCGCGCGGGGTGGAGTCGAACGTCGAGCAGTACTTGAAGTAGATCTGGCTCGCTCCTTCGCGCCGCAGCCACTCGAGTGCGCCAAGCGATTGCGTAACCGCTTCCTGAGCCGGGATGGTGCGCGACTTGAGCGCCACCACCACGGCGTCGACCTCCTCGCCCAGCGGGCCCGCCGGTACGCCGATGGTCTGGACCACTTTCATGCCGCCCTTCACCAGGTTATTCGCCAGGTCCGTCGCCCCGGTGAAATCATCCGCAATGCACCCGAGCAGGAGTGTGCTCATTTTTTCTCCGGCAACTCGATGCCCGGGAAAATCTTGATCACCGCCGCGTCGTCCTCGCGCCCGTACCCTGCGGAGGATGCCTGCATGAACATCTGGTGCGCGGTCGAAGCGAGCGGCAGCGGGAATTTCGAGGCGCGCGCGGTATCCAGCACGATGCCCAGGTCCTTCACGAAAATGTCCACCGCGGAGAGCGGCGTGTAGTCACCCGCGAGCACGTGGGCCATGCGGTTCTCGAACATCCAGCTGTTGCCTGCGCTGTGGGTGATGACCTCGTAGAGGGCCGCGGGGTCGGCGCCCGCGCGGATGCCGAGCGCCATCGCTTCCGCACCCGCGGCGATGTGCACGCCGGCGAGGAGCTGGTTCACGATCTTCACGGTGCTGCCCGGGCCGGCGCGGTCGCCGAGCTTGTAGACCCGTGCCGCCATGTCGTCGAGGATCGTGCCGAGTTTCGCGTAGGCCTGCGGGCGGCCCGCGGTCATCATGGTGATCTCGCCGGAGGCCGCCTTCGCGGCGCCGCCGGAGATCGGAGCGTCGAGGTATAGGAGACCGAGAGCCTCGAGCCGGCCCTCGAGCGCGACCGACCACTTCGGGTCGACCGTCGAGCACATCACGAAAACGCTGCCCTTCTTCATCGAAGCCGCGGCGCCACGCTCGCCGAACAACACCTGCTCGGCCTGCTCGGCGTTGACCACCACCGAGACGATCACCTCGCACGCGCGCGCGACCTCGGCGGGATTGGCGCAAGCCTGGCCGCCCTCGGCGGCGAAACCGATCGCGGCATCGGCGCGCACGTCGCAAACGTGCACGTCGTGGCCGGCGCGGCGAAGCGACGCGGCCATGCCGCGCCCCATCGCGCCCAACCCGATCAGCCCAACTCGCATAGAAGGATCCCGGTTATTTGAGCTTGGCGACGTCAACCTCGAACACGTAGGGGAAGTTGAACTGGTCCCCCCAGCGCAAATACTTGCGCGTGCCCGACTCGGTCATGGTCCATAGCTTGCCGGCACCGTCGAAGGCGATCCCCTCGAGCCCGATCGGCATGTCGTACTCCGTGGCCACGTTGCCTTTGCGGTCGATGCGGTAGAGCTTGGACAGGGTGTTGCCGCGGCTGGTCGTCGTCCACACGTTTCCCGCGGAGTCGAATGCGATGCCTTGCGATTCGACGGGGATGGGCATCGACGCCACTGTCGTGCTCTCGTCCACAGTCGTCCCCGCATGCCGCTCGAAGAAGTCGGGGGGAAGCTTGAACGCCTTCGACTTCCCGGCCTCCCGCGACCAGTGGCCAATCCATGCGTCGCGACCATCGGCCCCCGCGAATGAGCCTCGCAGCGCGCTGTCCCGGCGAATCTTCACGGTACGGATGGCGCCGGCGGCGGTTCCCGCCGCGAGCGCTTTCGGCAGGTCCACGATCGAGAGCATCCACGTGTCGGCGAGCACCAGCCGGCCGTCGCCAAGGTACGCCATGCCCCCGGCGTGACTGTTGCAGTTCTCCAGCGGCAGGTCGAACTGTCCCGCGGGCTTGCCGGTGCGCGCCTCGACGCGGAACACGCGGCAGGGTCCGTTGTTCGAATTCAGGTCGGGCGTGGGCTTGTAGCTGCTGACGAGAATATGGGCGCCCACGACCGCAAGTCCCTGGGGCACGAAATCGTCGTCGAGCCCCGGTGCGAAGATCTTCCTTCCGATGGCCGCCTCGTTCGGAACCGAAGTCGCGAGCACCTGGAGGTAACCGGGCCTTTGGCCCATCGCGCCCGCGGGCATTGCCTGCGGCGCCGCGCCGCGCGGCAGCGCGCAACCCGCGAGCGCTGCCGCCAGCACCGTCACACCCCAGACGAATCTCATTGCATCCCCTCCGATAGGTCGAGCCTCGATCTTATCAACGCGGCCCTCATCAGCCGACGCGAGCCGCAATCCGGGTCGGTGCGAACAGGCTCCGGCCGATCCATCGCCACAGCATCTGTCCATTCCGGCCGCCGCCTTGCACGCGAAGCGTGCCTGCCCGGATTTCCTTGTCGGGATCGCTGTCCCCGGTCCAGACGTCGGTCAGCGCGCGCACGGTCGATTCCACGATTACGTTGAGCTCGTGCCCGGGATCGTCGCGGCAGAGGTCGGCGACGCGCTTCTCGACCACCAGCCACCAGAGGCGCTCGCCCTTCTGCGCGTCGGTGAAGTTGAAGTGGATGACGGTGCGCCGCCCCTCGGGAAACTTGTCCATGTGCGCAAAGCGCCGGATGTCCCACATCAGGAACCCCGCGTCGAGCTGGTCGCGCTTCAACCGGCTGCCAATCCAGCGCGCGCCCCAGTGGCCGATGCCCACCACGATGGGGCGCAGCTCTTCGCCGGCCGGGGTGAGGTGATACTCCGACCCCCCCTTGGCTGCGCGGCGCTCGATCACGCCCATCTCCTCGAGCTTGCGCAGTCGCTGAGTGAGGAGCGTGGCCGACATGCGGGGCACGCCGCGGCGCAGGTCGTTGAAGCGCCGGCTGCCGCAGAGCAGCTCGCGAATCACCAGCGGGGTCCAGAGCTCGCCCAAGACTTCCGCCCCGCGCGCCACCGTGCAGAACTGTCCGTAATCGATCATGGGGGCAGTCTAGTCGATGTCGAACGCGCCGTTAGCTCCAGAATCTGGACTTGAGGGTTCCGGCCAGGTGGGTAGCTTTGACGCACGGACGCACATCGCGTCGTCAACTCCCGAAAGGATTACCACCATGGCTGCCACGATCACCGCACCTGTCGCATTCGACCCGGCCAAGTTCCGGACCACCACCCGCGCGCAGTGGGAGAACGCCGCCGAGGCATGGGACCGCTGGGGGCCGCTGCTCGGACGCTGGCTGGGAGCGTCGACCGAAGCGATGCTCGACATGGCCGGCGTCCAGCCCGGCGCCCGAGTGCTCGACATCGCGGCGGGCGCGGGCGAGCAGACCCTCGTCGCCGCCGCCCGCGTCGGCGCGAAGGGCCGCGTGCTGGCCACCGACATTTCCCCCACGATCCTGAGCTATGCGCTCGAGGCCGCGCGGCGCGCGGGGCTCGACAACGTCGAGACCCAGGAGCTCGATGGCGAACGCCACGACCTGCTGCCCGAGGGGTCGTTCGACGCCGCGATCTCTCGCGTCGGCCTGATCTACTTTCCCGACCAGCAGAAGGCGCTGGGCGGCATCCACCGCGCGCTGCGCAAGGGGGGACGGTTCGCGGCCGTGGTGTACTCGACGCCCGACAAGAACACCTTCTTCTCGATCCCGGTCGGCATCATCCGCCGGCGCGCGAACCTTCCGCCGCCCTTGCCCGGCCAGCCGGGGCCGTTCTCCCTAGGCGCCGACGGCGTGCTGGCGAAGACGCTCGAGCAGGCCGGCTTCTGCGACGTCGAGGTGCGCCGCGTCGATTCGCCCGTGCGGCTGCCGTCCGCGGCCGACTGCGTCCGCTTCGAGCGCGAATCCTTCGGCGCGCTGCACCAGATGATGTCGGGGCTCGGCGAGCGCGAGCGCGCCGAGACATGGCAGGAAATCGAGGCGGCGCTGGGCAAGTTCCAGGGGGCCGATGGTTTCGTCGGGCCCTGCGAGATGCTGGTGGGGGCGGGTACGAAGTAGGTGCGGGATCAACCCGGCGCCGGGGCCCTCGCGGACATGAGGGCCGTGGCGTCGCGCACCATGCCCTCGACGATGTCCTTCACGGGGGCGATGTCTCGCACCAGCCCTGCGGACTCGCCGGCGATGACGGCCGCCACATCGTAGTTGGCCTTTTCGCGCGCCTGCGCGTACTTGGCGGACTCCTCGTCCAATGCACGCATCAACTCGACCTCGCGCCCGAACCAGCGATCGAGGTGCGAATTGCGGATGCAGCGGCCGGTAAACGGCG
>JANNKG010000179.1:0-2766 GCA_031396185.1 Burkholderiales bacterium
GTCGGGCCGGGAGAGCATCACGAAAAGGTGCACCGGAGCGAGGAAGAACATCGCGAAGCCGGTGAGGGCCTGCCAGAACCAGAGCGTGGTGTCCTCGTGGGCCATGATCCGCATGTGGGCGCGGAAGCCCGCCCATTGCCGGTAGCTGGCGGGGAACTTGCGCATCGCGAGAACGGCGTGCACGACCAGGAGCGCGATGATCGCGGCCACGGCCATCGAGACCACCCAGGGGTACGAGGTTCCGAAGAAGTAATAGCCCTCGAAGAACTTCGTGATTCGCCACATCGCGTCCTGGCCGATGAGGATCGACGAGACGAAGAACATGTGGCCCCACATGAAGAGCGCGAGGGCGAGGCCGGTGACGCTCTGGGTGAGGTCGAGGCGGGCCGGCCAGCGGCTCTTGCGCGCCCGGTGGTCAAGCCCCACGCCCGCGATCATTGCACTGCTGCGCTTCATTTGGGAAGCCTGCGCGCCCCGCGTCGGCGAGTGTTGACCTGAATCAAAGCCGCCCCCCGCAATGCGCCCACGATGTTTCGAAAGGAGGGTGTGCTTGTTCCAGATTCGGATTCACGGCCGCGGCGGCCAGGGGGTCGTTTCCGGTGCCGAGATGCTGTCGGTGGCGGCGTTCCTCGAGGGGCGCCACGCCCAGGCGTTTCCCAGCTTCGGCTCGGAACGCTTGGGCGCGCCCGTCATGGCCTTCTGCCGCATCGACGACAAGGCGATCCGGCTGCGCGAGCCGGTGCTCGAGCCCGATGCCCTGATCGTCCAGGACACCACGCTGCTCCACCAGGTGGACCTCTTCAGCGGCCTGCCCCGGCAGGGCTTCATCCTGCTCAACTCCACCCGCAACTTCGAAGAGCTGGGGCTCGGCAGTTTCGCCCGCGGTGAAAATCAATACCGGCTGTTCACGCTCCCGGCCTCCGAGATCGCCTTGAAATTCGTCGGCCGGGACGTTCCCAACGCGGCGCTGCTGGGCGGCTTCGCCGCGATCACCGGAGTCATCAAGATCGAATCGGTCATCGCCGCGATCCGCGACAAGTTTCCCAAGGCCATCGCGGAAAAGAATGTCGCCGCCGCGAACCGGGCGTACGAGCTCGCAAGCGTCGCGCAGGAGGCAATCCATGCTGAAGCAGATTGAAGGCTCGCGCGCGGTTGCCGAGGCGATCGCGCTATGCCGCCCGCAAGTGATCTGCGCCTATCCGATCACGCCCCAGACCCACATCGTCGAGGGCCTGGGCGAGATGGTGAAGTCGGGCGAGCTCGCGGGCTGCGAGTTCATCAACGTCGAGAGCGAGTTCGCCGCCATGTCGGTGGCGATCGGCGCCTCGGCGGGCGGCGTGCGCACCTATACGGCCACCAGCAGCCAGGGGCTGCTTTTCATGGCGGAGGCGGTGTACAACGCCTCGGGCCTCGGGTTGCCGATCGTGATGACCATCGGCAACCGCGCGATCGGCGCGCCGATAAACATCTGGAACGACCACTCCGACAGCATGTCGATGCGCGATGCCGGCTGGATACAGCTCTATGCGGAGACCAACCAGGAAGCACTCGACCTCCATATCCAGGCGTTCCGCCTCGCCGAGGAGCTCGCGTGTCCGGTGATGGTGTGCATGGATGGTTTCATCCTCACCCATGCGTACGAGCGCGTGGACATTCCCACCCAGCAGCAGGTGGATGACTACCTTCCGCCCTACGTGCCGCGCCAGATCCTCGACCCGGCGGATCCGGTGAGCATCGGCGCGCTCGTCGGACCCGAGGCGTTCACCGAGGTGCGTTATCTCGCGCACCACAAGCAGCTGCGCGCGATCGGACTCATTCCGCAACTTGCCGCGGAGTTCAAGGCGACGTTCGGCCGCGACTCCGGCGGGCTGATCCGCACCTATCGCACCGAGGATGCGGACACGATCGTGGTGGCGCTGGGTTCGGTGATCGGGACCATCCAGGAGGTCGTGGACGAGATGCGCACGCGCGGTTCGCGCATCGGCTCGATCTCCATCGGCTCTTTCCGGCCCTTTCCGCTGGCGGCACTGCGCGAGGCCCTGCGCAACGCGCGGCGCGTGGTGGTGCTGGAGAAATGCCTTGCGGTGGGGCTCGGGGGCATCGTCTCCGACGGCGTGCGCAAGTCGCTCTCCGGAATCCTGCTCAAGGGATATACCGTCATCGCCGGGCTCGGCGGCCGCGCCATCACGCGGGCGTCCCTCACGCGGCTCTTCGAGGACGCCGAGCGCGACGAGCTCGAGCAGGTGAACTTCCTGGATTTGTATGCGGAGCTCGTCAGCCACGAGCTGGAGCGCGAAACGCGCACGCGGCGCACTGGGCCCACGGCGGAGGCGCTCCTTAGGCGCATCGGCACCGTCGCCTCGGGCATCGGCTGAATTTCCTGGAGAGCGCCGTGGCAGAACAGACCATCAAGTACTACCAGACCGGCACCTACACCGTCGGCAACCGGCTCCTCGCCGAGAACCAGCGCACGGTGCAGGCCGACATGCATCGCACCAATTCGCTCAACTCAGGGCATCGCGCCTGCCAGGGCTGCGGCGAGGCGCTCGGCGCGCGCTACGCCATCGACGCCGCCATGCGCGCCACCCAAAACCAGCTGATCGCGGTGAATGCCACCGGCTGCCTCGAGGTTTTCTCGACGCCGTACCCCGAGACCTCGTGGCAGGTGCCGTGGATCCACTCGCTCGTCGGCAACGCGGCCGCCGTCGCTTCGGGCGTGGCCGCCGCGCAGCGCGCGCTCGGCCGCGACGACGTGCGCGTGATCGC
>JANNKG010000224.1:0-5396 GCA_031396185.1 Burkholderiales bacterium
TGAATGAAGGAGTCTGACCCTTTTATTGGTTTCTTCAGCGCTTGCCGGTGATTTCGGCGAAGAAGGCGTCGCTCGACGGCTCGCGACCGAGGAATTTGCGCACCATGGCCATTTCGTCTTCCTGGCCGCCTTGGGAGAGGATGGTGTCGCGGTAGCGCAGGCCCACCGCGGGATTGAGCAGGTTGCCCTTGAACGCGCTCAGCATGTCGAGCGCGAGCACTTCCGCCCACATGTAGCCGTAGTAGCCGGCGGCGTAGCTCGAGGCGATGTGCGAGAACGACGCCGGGAATATCGTGCCCTCGATGAAACCCAGGGGCGTCTCCGACTCGAGTTTCTTCCACACCGCGAGCGGCGGCTGCGGATCGGTCGACAGCGCCATGTCGAATGCCGAGTAGAGCCACTGGCGACCGTAGCGAATCCCCTGCCCGTAGCGGCGCGCGGCCTGCAACTGCGCGATCTGCGTGGTCGATAGCTGCGGGCAGTCGGCGCAGACCTCGCGGAAAAGCGCGAGGCTTTGCGCGCTGCGCGCCCATTCCTCGTACATCGCCGACGGCGCCTCGGAGAAATCCTGCTTCACGCTGGTACCCGAATGCATGACGTAGTCGGTGCTCGAGAGCACGCCGTGCAGCACGTGTCCGAACTCGTGGAGCAGCGTCTCGAGCTCCTCCAGGTTCAAGCCACCGCGGTTGAGGTTTGCCACCAGCACCGACACCGGCGTCCGGCGCGCGATGCGGCTTGCGCCGCGAATCGGAAATGCGGCGGCATGGGGGTACTTCCCCTCGCGCGGGAAGAGGTCGAGGTAGAAGCTCGACAGGTACGCGCCGGTCTTCGCGTCGTGGACATCGAAAACGCGCACGTCGGGATGCCACGCGGGTGCCGGCGCTTTCCTGAACTTGACCCCGTAGAGCCGCTGGGAGACGAGCAGCGCGAAGTCGATCGATTTCCCGGTCGGGAAGTAGCGGCGCAGTTCTTCCTGGTCCACCGCGAAGCGCGCACGGCGAACCTTCTCCTGGTAATACGGCGTGTCCCAACGCTCGAGTCGCACGCCCTCCAACGGCCGGCCCAGCTCCCGCGCCTTCTCCCCGCGAAGGTCCTCCAGCTCCTGTTTCTCGAGCGCGGTGACGGCGCCCTTCACATCGGCGAGAAACTTGTTGACCACCTCGGGAGTGCCGACCATCTTGCGGCGCAGGGCGTAGTGCGCGAAGGACGGAAGGTCGTAGAGCGCGGCAAGCTCCTTGCGCAGCCCGAAGATCTCGCCCAGCAGGTCGAGATTCCCCTGCCCGCCTTCGTTGAACTTGGCGATGTAGTACCGGCGCCGCGCTTCGCCGTCCTTTGCGTTCTCCATGAACGGGACGTAGGAAGCCGAGGCGAGCGTGAGGACGTAGTTGCCCTCCTTGTCCCGCGCGCCCTGGTGCGCCTTGAGGTACGCGGCGGTCAATCCTTCGAGCTCCCGGGGCGCGAAGGTCACGCGCGTGGGGTCGTCGCGGATGCTGCGATCGAAGGACTGGCGCAGCTCTTCGAGGCGATCGAAGATCGCCTTCACCCGCTCGCGCTTCGCGGGGGCCAGCGTGACACCGTTGTCCTCGAAGCCCTCGAGCAGGTCCCTTTGGAGTTTCGCCTGGCGGGCGTTGACGGGCTTCGCGCCCTGCACGCGCCGAAAGAGCTTCTCGTCCTGGAAGAGCTCGGTCGAGAGCGACGTGAATTTCTGCAGGCACGGTTCGGCGGCGTCGCGCACCGCCTTGTCGGGATGCACCTCGCCCAGGAGGTAGATCGCGTTCACGCCGTCCTCGATGCGAACCTGGAGCTGGTTCCACTCGAGGAAAATGTCGCCGCTGCCGGCCTTGGCCTGCATGAGGGCGATGCGGCGGCGAGCGTCGGCGAGCGTGGTGGTGCAGGCCCGGGTGAGGCCGGGCGCGTCGTAGAGGGGGATCGTGGAGCGCTGCGGGGTCGCGGCCCACGCGGGAACGGCCACAGCCGCGAGCCACGATAGAAGGATCAAGTGCCGCACCGGTCGCGACATCTACTGACCGGTGATCTCGGCGAAGAACGGCTTGCTCGACGGCTCGCGGCCGAGGAACTTGCGCACCATGTCGGCTTCCTCGATCTCCGAGCCGGCGCCGAGGATCGCCTCGCGGTAGCGCGCGCCAACCTTTGCATCGAGCAGGTTGCCGTTGAACGCAGTGAGCAGGTCACGGGCGATCACCCGCGACCACATGTAGCCGTAGTACCCCGCCGCATAACCGCCCGCGAGGTGGCGGAAGCCGGTCGGGAACGTGGTCCCCTCGACGTGGCCGAGCGGGGTCGCCGCTTCGAGCTCCTTCCAGGCTTCCAGTGGAGCTCGCGGACGCAAGGACATTTCCATGTCAAACGAGGCGAGCAGCCACTGGTACGCATAGGCGCTGCCCTCGCCGAAGCGGCGTGCCTGCTCCAGGCGGCGGATCTCGTCGTCCGAGAGCTGCGGGCATTGCGCGCAGACTTCCTTGAAGAGCGCCAGCGACTGCTCGCGCCGGGCCCATTCCTCGAGCATCTGCGACGGCGCCTCGACGAAGTCCCACTTGATGTTCGATAGTCCTTGCGGCGCGTATTCCGGGTTCGACAGGGTCACGTTCAGCGCGTGGCCCAACTCGTGCAGCAGCGTCTCCAGTTCGCGCTGGTTCAGCCCGGCACGGTTGAAGTTGGCCACCAGCACCGCGGTGGGCGTGCGGCCTGCCCGCTTGCTCGGCGTGCGCACCGGACTGACGAAAGCGCCCGGGCGCTTGCCGTCGCGCGGGAAGAGATCCACGTACAGGTTGGCCATGTAGCGGCCGCTCTTGCCGTCGTACATCTCGAAATAACGCGCCTCGGGGTGCCACGTGGGTACCTTGTCCTCGCGGAACTTGATCCCGTACAGGCGCTCGGCGAGCAGCAACGCGAAGTCCACCGATTTGTCCGAGGGGAAGTAGGCGCGCAGCTTCTCCTGGTCGATATCGAAGCGCGCACGCCGCACCTTCTCCGAGTAATAAGACGTATCCCACTGGTTGAGCCGGGTCGCCTCGAGCGCGGTGCCCAGCTCACGCGCCTTGGCCGCGCGCAGCTCCTCGAGCTCGCGCTCCTGGGCGGGGGTGATCGCCGCCTTCACCTCGGCGAGGAAGCGGGTCACGTTCTCGGGGTTGGCGGCCATCTTGCGGCGCACGCCGTAGTGGGCAAAGGACGGCAGTCCATAAAGTCCGGCAAGCTCCTGGCGCAATTCGAAGAGCTTCTGCATGACTTCGAGATTGCCGCGGCCGCCCTGCTGGTTGCGCGCGCGAAAGTAGCGCTCGCGCGCCGCCCCGCTCCGGGCGTTCTGCATGAAGGGGCCATACGAGGGCTGGTCGAGCCCGAGCACGTAGTTGCCGGACGCGTCGGGCTTGCGCGCCTTGAGGTAGGCCTCGGGAAGCCCATCCATCTCCGCGGGCGTGAAGGTGACCTTCGTGGGGTCGTCGCGGACGTTGCGCTCGAACACGACGCGCTGCTCCTCGATCTGGTCGAGGATCTCCTTGGCGCGGGCGCGTTTGTCCAGGGGAAGCGTGACACCGCTATCCTCGAACCCGTTCATCAGGTCGCGGCGCAGCTTCGCCTGCTTGGCATTGGCGGTCTTGAACGCCCTGAGGCGCGCGAAGATCTTCTCGTTCTGGTTCAGCTCCGTGTTGAGCGAGCTGAACTTCTGGTCGCAGGCTTCGGAGGCCGCGCGCACATCCTTGTCGGGATGCAGGGTCGCGTAGAAGCTCGGGACGTTGGACGCGTCCTCGACCTCGATGAAGAGCCGATTCCATTCGTCGAGAATGCCGGCGGGACCCCTGCGGGCGGCCATCGCCGCAATGGCCTTGCGCGCCCGCGCGAGGCCGGCCTCGCAAACACGCTCGACGCCGGCAGCGTCGTACATGGGAATCAGGGGCGCATCGCGTGATGCGGACAAAGCAATAGCCGGGATCGCCGCGGCCAGCGCGGCAACGATCAATACGGTCTTCATGTGAGCTCCGCGGCCTTCTCGAGGCCCTTCGGGATGGAGGAGAGGAGCCTGCGGGTGTACTCCTGCTGGGGCGAGCGGTAGATCTCGTCGGAATCGGCCATCTCGACGATCGCGCCGTCGTTCATCACCATCACCTCGTCGGAGATGTACTTGACCACCGCGAGGTCGTGCGAGATGAAGATGTACGACATGTGGTATTCGTCCTGCAGGTCCTGCAGCAGGTTCAGCACCTGCGCCTGCACCGAGACGTCGAGCGCCGAGACGCTCTCGTCGCAGATCAGCACGTCGGGCTTCATGGTGAGGCAGCGTGCAATCGCAATGCGTTGGCGCTGGCCGCCGGAGAACTCGTGCGGGTACTTGTAGAACGTCTGCTCCGACAGGCCGACGCGCTTGAGAAGCTGGAATGCCATGTCGACGCGCTCGCGTTCATCTCGGCCGATGCCGTGGATTTTCATCGGCTCGACCAGGATCTGGCCGACGGTGAAGCGCGGGTTGAGCGAGGCATACGGATTCTGGAAGATGATCTGGATGCGGCGCCGGTAGGCCATCATCTCGCGCTCGGTCAGGCGCAGCAGGTCCTTGCCCTCGAAGAGCACTTCGCCGCTGGTGGCGTCGTGCAGGCGCATCAACGTGAGTCCCACGGTGGTCTTTCCCGAGCCCGACTCGCCGACGAGGCCGAGCGTCTTGCCCTTGGGCAACTTGAAGCTCACGTCCTTCACCGCCGGGATGGCGCGCTTGCCGAAGAGCCCCTCCTTGAGGAAGAACGTCTTGTTCAGGCCCTTCACCTCGAGGATGATCGGGTCGCTCGGCGAGATACCGCGGCTGCGCTCCTCCAGGTGCAGGCGGCCATCGCCCTTCAAAAAGTCGTCGATCACCGGCAGCCGCTTGGGGCGCCGGTCGAGCCGCGGGCGGCAGGCGAGCAGCGCCTTGGTGTACGGGTGCTGGGGCGACTCGAAGATCGCGCGGATCGTGCCCTGCTCCTGGATCACGCCGTTCTGCATCACCACCACGTGGTCGGCGATCTCGCCCACGACGCCGAGGTCATGGGTGATGAAGAGCACCGACATGTTGTGCTTTGCCTGCAGGCTCGCGATCAGGTCGAGGATCTGCTTCTGGATGGTCACGTCGAGCGCGGTGGTGGGCTCGTCGGCGATCAGCAGCTTCGGCTCGCAGGCGATCGCCATCGCGATCATCACGCGCTGCTGCTGGCCGCCCGACATCTGAGACGGGTACGCGTTGACCTTGTATTCCGGGTCCGGAATGCCGACCTCGTCGAGCAGCGCGATCGCCCGCTTGCGGGCCTCGGCCGGGGTCATCCCCATGTGCAGCCGCAGCACCTCGGTCAGCTGATAGCCGACGGTAAACACCGGGTTCAACGACGTCATCGGCTCCTGGAAGATCATCGAGA
>JANNKG010000238.1:0-1994 GCA_031396185.1 Burkholderiales bacterium
GTCCTCGTCGGAGGCATCGCGGTTTACGCCGAGGACTTCGTAGTAGTCGCGCTTCTTCGTCGCCATCGGGTATCCGCGAAAATTAAGCCGACTTCTTGTCCTTGACTTCGGTGAACTCCGCATCGACCACGTTGCCCTCGACGGTCTTTTCCTGCGGGCCGGCGCCGGCCGCGGCCTGCGCATCGGCCTCGTTGGGGGCGCCCTGCGTGTTCTTCGCCTGCGCATCGGCGTAGATCTTCTCGCCCAGCTTTTGGGAGGCCATTGCCAGCGCCTGGGTCTTGGCGTCGATCGCTTCCTTGTCGCCCTCCTTCAGCACGCCCTCGAGATCCTTCACGGCCGCCTCGATCTTCTCCTTTTCGGGGGCATCGAGCTTGTCGCCGTATTCGGTGAGCGACTTCTTGATCTGGTGCACCAGCGCCTCGCCCTGGTTGCGCGCGCTCACCAGCTCGAGCTGCTTCTTGTCCTCGTCCGCGTGCGCCTCGGCGTCCTTCACCATGCGCTGGATCTCTTCCTCCGACAGTCCCGAGCTCGCCTGGATGCGGATCTTGTTCTCCTTGCCGGTCGCCTTGTCCTTGGCGTGCACGTGCAGGATCCCGTTGGCGTCGATGTCGAACGTGACCTCGATCTGCGGCAAGCCGCGCGGCGCCGGCGGGATGCCTTCCAGGTTGAACTGCCCGAGGCTCTTGTTGCCGCCGGCGACATCGCGTTCGCCCTGCAGCACGTGGATGGTCACCGCGCCCTGGTTGTCGTCGGCGGTGGAGAACACCTGCTGCGCCTTGGTCGGGATGGTGGTGTTCTTCTGGATAAGCTTGGTCATCACACCGCCGAGGGTCTCGATGCCGAGCGAGAGCGGCGTCACGTCGAGCAGCAGCACATCCTTCACGTCGCCCAGCAAAACGCCGCCCTGGATCGCGGCGCCGACGGCAACCGCCTCGTCGGGGTTCACGTCCTTGCGCGGCTCGCGGCCGAAGAACTCCTTCACCCGCTCCTGCACCTTGGGCATGCGCGTCATGCCGCCCACCAGGATCACGTCGCCGATGTCGGAGAGCTTGATGCCCGAATCCTTGAGGGCGATCTCGCAGGGCTTGATGGTGCGCTCGATCAACTCGTCGACCAGCGACTCGAACTTGGCGCGCGTGATCTTCATCGACAGGTGGCGCGGTCCGGTGGCGTCGGCGGTGATGTAGGGCAGGTTGATATCGGTGCTCTGCGAGCTGGAAAGCTCGATCTTCGCCTTCTCGGCGGCTTCCTTGAGGCGCTGCAGCGCGAGGACGTCCTTGGAGAGATCCGCGCCCTGTTCGCGCTTGAATTCGGTGACGATGTAGTCGATCACGCGCTGGTCGAAATCCTCGCCGCCCAGGAACGTGTCGCCGTTGGTCGAGAGCACTTCGAACTGGTGCTCCCCGTCGATCGCCGCGATCTCGATGATCGAGATATCGAAGGTGCCCCCGCCCAGGTCATAGACCGCGATCTTGCGGTCGCCTTCCTTCTTGTCCAGGCCGAAGGCGAGCGCCGCCGCGGTGGGCTCGTTGATGATGCGGCGTACCTCGAGGCCCGCGATGCGTCCCGCGTCCTTGGTCGCCTGGCGCTGCGAATCGTTGAAGTACGCGGGCACCGTGATGACGGCCTCGGTGACCGGCTCGCCCAGGTAATCCTCGGCAGTCTTCTTCATCTTTCGCAGGGTCTCGGCGGAAACCTGCTGCGGCGCGATCTTCTTGCCGCGCACCTCGACCCAGGCGTCGCCGTTGTCGGCCTTGACGATGCCGTAGGGCATCAGGCTGATGTCCTTCTGCACTTCCTTTTCCTCGAACTTGCGCCCGATGAGGCGCTTGACGGCGTAGAGGGTGTTCTTGGCGTTGGTCACCGCCTGGCGCTTGGCCGGGGCGCCGACGAGGATCTCGTCGTTGTCGGCGTAGGCGACGATCGAGGGCGTGGTGCGCGCGCCCTCGCTGTTCTCGATGACCTTGGGCTTGCCGCCCTCCATGATGGCCACG
>JANNKG010000247.1:0-2078 GCA_031396185.1 Burkholderiales bacterium
CGAGGAATTCGTGCGCATAGCGCAGGTACACCTTGTCGCGCACGAAGATCTCGAAGAGGTCTGGATCGACGTGCCCGTTCTCCTTCATGCGCCCGAGGATCGCGAGCGACTCGGAGAGCGTCTTGCCCTTCTTGTACGGCCGGTCCTTCGCCGTGAGCGCCTCGAAGATGTCGGCGATTCCCATCACGCGCGCCTGCACGCTCATCTGCTCCCGCGTGAGCCCCTTGGGGTAGCCCTTCCCGTCCATGCGCTCGTGGTGGCCGCCGGCGTACTCGGGCACGTTTAGCAGATGGCGCGGCCAGGGCAGCGCCTCGAGCATCTTGATGGTGGCGACGATGTGGTGGTTGATGATCCCGCGCTCGCCGCCCGTGAGCGTGCCGTAGGCGACGTTCAGGTTGTCCTCCTCGTCCTTCGAGAGGAAACGGTCGGTTTCGCCGCGCTCGTTGCGCCACGAATAACGCGCGATCTGCGAGACCCGCGCCTGGTCCTCGGGACGCATGCGCTCGCTGCCGATGTTGGTCTGGCGCAGGAACTCGCGGTCATCGTCGTACTGGCGGATCTTGGCCGCGTAGGCTTGCTCCGCGCGCCGCGCGCTTTCCTCGTCGTGGTGCTCGATCGCCTTCAGCTTCGCGCGCAGCATCTCGACTTCGGCCTCGCGCTTGAGCGCCTCGAAGCGCGTCACGACCAGCTCGATGCGGTCGTAGATCGTCTGCAGCTTGGTCGCCTTGTCGACCACGTGCACGGGCGTGGTGATCTTGCCGCAATCGTGCAGCAGGCCCGCGATCTTGAGCTCGTAGCGGTCCTTCTCGGACATCCGGAACTCGGTGAGCGGGCCCTCGGAGGCATCATGGGCCGCTTCGGCCAGCATCATGGTGAGCGTGGGCACGCGCTTGCAGTGGCCGCCCGTGTAAGGGCTCTTGTCGTCGATCGCGGTGTTGATCAGCTCGATCAGCGACTCGAAGAGGACTTCCAGCTGCTGGATGAGGAGGCGGTTGGTGAGCGCGATGGCCGCCTGCGAGGCGAGCGACTCGGCCAGGCGCTGGTCCTCCTCGCCGAAGGTCGTCACCCGCCCGGTCGTGGCGTCCGTGGCGTTGAGCAGCTGGAGCACGCCGATGACCTCGCCCTCGTGGTTCTTCATCGGCACCGTGAGGAACGAGGTCGAGCGGTACCCGGTACGCTTGTCGAAGTTGCGCGTGCCTGAGAAGTCGAAGCCCTCCTGCGTGTAGGCGTCGGCCACGTTCACGGTCTTGTGCGTGAGCGCCGCATAGGCGGCGATCATCGTGTAATTGGGCTCGCCGTCCTTGTCGTGCAGCGGGATCGGGTAGAAAGGCACCGGGTTGCCGGAGGTGCCGCCCATGGCGATCGACAGGCTGTCGGTGCGCACGATCTCGAACTGCAGCTTGTCGCCCGCCAGCCGGTAGAGCGTGCCGCCGTCGGCGTGCGTGAGGTTCTTCGCCGCGATGAGGATCGTTTCCAGCAGCGTATTGATGTCGCGCTCCTGGGAGAGCGCGATGCCGATGGCATTCAGGTACTCGAGCTTGGAGAGGAAATGGGTCTCGAGGGAACGGGCGAGGTCGGCGGGGCGCAGGGCCGAAGGCCCCGGGCCCTGGATTCCCGGCGGCTCGGGGATGACCGTGCTCGACGGGGCCTCGCGCAAGGTCACTTGATGCAGACCGCCCGCACCTGGAGCATGTCGGTGACGCCCTGCAGGACCTTTTCCATGCCGTCCATCTTCAGGGTGAGCATGCCGTCCTGGAGGGCCTGGGAGAAGAGCTGGGCGACGCGCGCATGCTCCTGGATCAGCTTCTTCACCGCGTCCGTGCCCACCATCAGCTCGTGCAGGCCCGCGCGGCCCTTGTAGCCGGTGCCGCCGCAGGCATCGCACCCCTTGGGCTTGTACATCACGTAGTCGGGCTTGCCGAAGCCGTAGTCCTTCTGGAAGCGGTCGAACACCTTCTTGTAGCCGGCGTTCGGGTCCTTCTTGAACTCCTCCGTGTGCTTCAGCTCCTCGCAATACTCCGTCAGGAAGTGCTTCACCTCGTCCTGGTTCGGGGTGTAGGCCTCCTTGCACTTGCACA
>JANNKG010000267.1:0-3556 GCA_031396185.1 Burkholderiales bacterium
GCCGTCCGGCGAACGTGCTGGTTCTCGACGAGCACACCAACGACCTCGACATCGAGACGCTCGAGCTGATAGAGTCGTTGCTGCAGGATTACGCCGGCACCCTCTTCCTCGTGAGCCACGACCGCGAGTTCCTCGACAACGTGGTGACCCAGACGATCGCCTTCGAAGGCGAGGGTCAATGGAAGGAGTACGCGGGCGGCTACGCGGACTGGCAGCGCGCGCGCGCCGGCGCCGATCGTGACGCGCGCGCGGACAGGCGCGAGGCCGATGCGTTGCGTCCCCGCGGGCGCGGCAAGACGAAGCTGAGCTACAAGGAGACGCGCGAACTGGACGCGCTGCCGGGGATGCTCGAGGCGCTCGAGAAGGAGCAATCGGAGCTCGCCCGCCGCCTTGCCGACCCCGCGATTTACCAGGACCGCGACGCCGATCCTCGGGCGCTCAACGCGCGGCACGAGGAGATCGAGGCCGACCTTACGCGCCTGCTGTCCCGCTGGGAGGCGCTGGAAGCGAGGAAGTGACCTTGGGCTATAATTCAAACACTCGTTTGAATCCTTCCAAGCCCCCATGAAAATCCTGGTCGCCGTGAAGCGCGTGGTCGATTTCAATGTGAAGGTGCGCGTGAAGGCCGACCAGAGCGGCGTCGAGCTCGCCAACGTGAAGATGTCGATGAATCCATTCTGCGAGATCGCGGTCGAGGAGGCGCTCAAGCTGCGAGAGGCGGGCAAGGCGACCGAGGTGATCGTGGTTTCGGCCGGCACGGCTTCGTGCCAGGAGACGCTGCGCACTGCGCTCGCGATGGGCGCGGACCGCGCCATCCTCGTCGAGACCGACGTGGAGCTGCAGCCGCTTGCCGTTGCCAAGCTGCTCAAGGCAGTCGTTGCGAGGGAGTCGCCGGGCATGGTGATCCTCGGAAAGCAGGCGATCGACGACGACGCCAATCAGACCGGGCAGATGCTTGCCGCGCTCCTCGACTGGCCCCAGGCGACGTTCGCGAGCAAGGTCGAGGTCGGCGATGGGGTGGCGAAGGTGATGCGCGAGATCGACGGCGGCCTGGAAACCGTGGAGGTGAAGATGCCGGCGATCATCACCGCGGACCTGCGCCTCAACACGCCGCGCTACGCGACACTGCCCAACATCATGAAAGCGAAGAAGAAGCCGCTCGAGATGTTGAAGCCCGCGGACCTCGGCGTCGACGTGAGCCCGCGGCTGAAGACCCTGAAGGTCGCCGAGCCGGGCAGACGCAAGGCGGGCGTGATGGTGAAGGACGTGGCGGAGCTGGTCGACAAGCTCAAGAACGAAGCGAAGGTGATCTGATGGCCGCGCTCGTCATCGCCGAACACGACAACACCCAGCTCAAGGGCGGCACCGCAAATGCCGTGACCGCCGCCGCGAAGATGGCGGGGGAGGTCCACGTCCTGGTCGCCGGATCCGGCGCAAAGGCCGCGGCGCAAGCCGCCGCGACGCTGCAGGGGGTGACCAATGTCCTCCACGTCGAAGCGCCCCATTACGCCGGCGGGACCGCGGAAAACATTGCCGCGCTCGTGGTTCCGATGGCGAAGGATTATTCGCACGTCGTGGCGAGCGCCTCGGCATTCGGGAAAGCCTTCATGCCTCGCGTGGCCGCTCTCCTTGACGTGGCGCAGGTCTCGGAAATCTCAGCGGTGGAATCGGCCGATACGTTCGTGCGCCCGATCTACGCCGGCAACGCTTTTGCCACGGTGCAGTCGGCGGACCCGGTGAAGGTCGTGACGGTGCGCGCCACCGGGTTCGAGGCCGCGAAGCCCGGCGGTTCCGCGCCGGTGGAGACGATGGCGCCCGGCCCCGACAAGGAGCAATCAAGGGTGCTCTCGCAGGATCTCACCAAGACCGCGCGCCCGGAGCTGGGCGGGGCGCGTCGCGTGGTTTCCGGCGGGCGCGGGCTTGCGAGCGGGGAAAACTTCAAGATGCTCGAGACGCTCGCCGACAAGCTCGGTGCGGCGATCGGCGCTTCGCGCGCCGCCGTGGACTCGGGCTACGTCCCCAACGACTGCCAGGTCGGCCAGACCGGCAAGATCGTCGCGCCCGAGCTCTACATCGCCGTGGGAATTTCGGGCGCCATCCAGCATCTCGCGGGAATGAAGGACAGCAAGGTCATCGTCGCGATCAACAAGGATCCCGAGGCGCCGATCTTCCAGGTCGCCGACTACGGGCTCGTGGGCGACCTTTTCCAGATCGTTCCGGAGCTGACGTCGAAGCTTTAGGCGACGTCATCCCCGAGCCGTCGGGGATCCAATTGCCAAGGAGAAACGCGTGGCCGAATACATCGCACCGCTGAAGGACATGCAGTTCGTTCTGAAGCACGTGGTCGGCCTCGACCAGGTGAACCAGCTGCCGGGCTGGGAGGACGTCACCGACGACGTGGTCGACGCGATCCTCGAAGAAGCCGGAAAGCTCGCCTCCGAGGTCCTGTCGCCGCTCAACGGAAGCGGCGATCGCACCGGCGCCAAGTGGAAGGACGGCGCCGTCACCACGCCGCCGGGATTCAAGGAAGCCTACTGGCAATACGTGAACTCCGGCTGGGGCAACATCCTGTCGCCCACCAAGTTCGGCGGCCAGGGACTTCCGCACCTGGTTGCGACACCGGTGGAGGAGATGTGGGGTGCGGCAAACCTCGCGTTCAAGCTCTGCCCGATGCTCACTCAGGGAGCGATCGAGGCGATCGAATACGTGGGCCCGGAGTCGTTGCGCGAAAGGTTCCTGCCGAACATGGTGTCGGGCAAATGGACCGGAACCATGAACCTTACGGAGCCCCAGGCCGGCAGTGACCTGTCGCTGGTGCGCACCAAGGCCACCCCGCAGGCCGATGGCACCTACAGGCTGAAGGGCCAGAAGATCTTCATCACCTACGGCGAGCACGACTACACCGAGAACATCGTGCACCTGGTGCTCGCGCGCATCGACGGCGCCCCCGAGGGCGTAAAGGGAATCTCGCTATTCGCGGTACCGAAGTTCAACGTGAATGCCGACGGCTCGGTGGGCAGCCGCAATGACGTGAAGTGCGTCTCCATCGAGCACAAGTTGGGCATCCACGCGAGCCCGACCGCGGTGATGGCCTACGGCGAGAGGGACGGCGCCGTCGGTTACATCGTGGGCGAGCCGCACCGCGGCCTCGAGTACATGTTCATCATGATGAACGCGGCGCGGCTTTCGGTGGGTCTCGAAGGCGTGGCGGTGGCCGAGCGGGCCTACCAGCGCGCGCTCGCCTGGTCGCGCGAACGCCTGCAGGGCCGGGTCATCGGCGGCAACGGCGCCAAGACTGCGCCGATCGTCCAGCATCCCGACGTGAAGCGAATGCTGCTCACCATGAAGGCGACCACCGAGGCGGCGCGGGCGCTGGCCTACTGGACGTCCGCCTTGCTCGACCGGGCGCGCCAGCACGCCGACGAGGCCGAGCGGCGCCGCTGCCAGGCGCTGGTGGACCTGATGATTCCGGTGGTGAAGGGTTGGTCCACCGAGAACGGCATCGAGGTTGCCTCCCTCGGCATCCAGGTTCACGGCGGCATGGGATTCATCGAGG
>JANNKG010000297.1:0-2300 GCA_031396185.1 Burkholderiales bacterium
GGCTGGATGCGACCCTCGGGCTCGCGTTCGCCCACACCGGCTACCTCTATCCGTTCTTCGGGGCGATGCTCGGCTGGCTGGGCGTGGCGCTCACCGGCTCCGATACCTCGTCCAACGTGCTCTTCGGCAACCTCCAGAAGATCACGGCCGAGCAACTCGGCCTGTCTCCGGTGCTGATGGCCGCGGCCAACAGCTCGGGGGGCGTGATGGGCAAGATGATCGACGCGCAAAGCATCGTCGTGGCCTCCACCGCGACCCAGTGGTATGGCCACGAGGGCGAGATCCTGCGCTACGTGTTCTTCCACAGCGTCGCGCTCGCCTCCCTCATGGGATTGCTCGTGATGGCGCAGGCGTACGTGTGGCCGTTCACGTTGCTGGTGCATTGAGCGTTATCGTGGGCGGGTGAAGAAAGCGATCCCGCGCAACAAGGTCTCCGACGTCCGGGGGCTCGGCAGGCTCGCGGTCGATGCGACCGCGGGGCTCACGAGCCTGGTCGAGACCCTTCACCACAACATCGCCCGGCTCTCCGCGCCGCTGGGCGCGCCGGCGAGCGCGCCCATGGAGGGGATCCCGGGCTTCGTCTATCGGGCGATTCGCGGCACGACGCGCGCGGTGGGTGGCGGGATCGACCTGCTGCTGGGGGAAATTGCGCCTCTCCTGAAGCACGAGCCTTCGTTGACGGGACGCGAGGCGGTGCTCGCCGCCCTGAATGGCGTGCTGGGCGACCATCTCGCGGTGACCGGGAACCCGCTGGCAATCCCAATGCGGTTGAGACGGGGCGGCATTCCCCTCGAACTCACGCGCGACGGGCTATCCAGGGCGATCGCGGGTCCTTCCCCACGCGTGCTCGTGCTGGTGCACGGCTTGTGTTTCAACGACCTGCAATGGCTACGCGAGGGGCACGACCATGGCGCAGCGCTGGCGCGGGATGCGGCCGCGACGTGCCCGATGACGGAGCTCTACCTCCACTACAACAGCGGTCGCCATGTCTCCACCAATGGGCGCGAGCTCGCCGAGATGCTCGAGGCGCTGTCGAAAGCCTGGCCGGTGCCGATCGAGCAGCTCTCGATCGTCGGCCACAGCATGGGCGGGCTGGTGGCGCGCAGCGCCTGCGCCTACGCGGCGATCGCGGGCCACCGATGGCTCGGCCCGTTACGTCACCTCGTCTTCCTCGGCACGCCCCACGAGGGCGCGCCCCTGGAACGCGGCGGGGATTGGGTCACCCGGGTCCTCGATGCAAGCCCCTACACGACCGCGTTTTCACGGCTCGGGAAAATCCGCAGCAGCGGGATCACCGACCTTCGCCACGGCAGCATCGTCGATGACGACTGGTCCGGCAAGGATCGCTTCGGGCACGCGAAGAGCCCCGCCGAGGCGCGCACGGCGGTGCCTTTGCCGGAAGGTGTGGCGTGTTACGCCCTCGCGGCCTCGCTTGCGCGGCGCGAGGGAGAACTCAAGGAGCGCCTGCTGGGCGATGGACTCGTGCCGCTGGCGAGCGCGCTCGGCCATCACGCAGGTGCCGCGGGGAGCGCCCTGTTTCCCCCTTCGCACCAGTCGATCGTCTACGGCGTCAACCACCTCGGCCTCATCGGCTCGAAGAAGGTCTACGGGCAGATGAGGCGCTGGCTGCTCGGGGCCGGCTAGGACTCCAGCGCAATCTGCCGGCGCAGGTCGCGGTAGCGCTTGTCCGGCTCGGGCCCGAAGAGCGGATCCGGCCCCGGAGGCGCTGCGGCCTTCACGGCTTCCCAGTCTTCGCGCGTGAGGTTCGAAGCCGCGCGGGCGAGAACCGCCCCCTCCTCGGTAGCGATATGGTTGCGGTAGTACACGAGATAGGTGGCGGCGGCCGCTTCGACCTGCTCGCGCGGCACGAGGGCATCGTCGAGAATCGCCTGAAGGTAACCGAGAAGCGTCTCGCCGGCATGCGCTATGACGCGATGCTCCTGGCTGAGACGGGCGAGTGCCGGTTGCAGGTCGGGGCAGCGCTTCGCCAGACGGGCGAACGCGACATCCTCCCGGGGATGATGGAACCGGTCCGAGTAGTCGCGCAGGTACGAGATGATGTCGAGCATCAACTCATAGTTCGGCCGCTCACCGGAGTGGAACAAGTAGACTTGGCGGTGCATAAGGTCGAGGAGGCGTTTGAAGTAGACGTGCTCCCTATGCCACGCGGCAATCGCATCCGGAATCGCCAGTGTCGTTCTCGTATCCATTGGCGTCCATTCTGTCGGCGTGGCAAACCCTCAACTTGACGCAGGTCAAAGGCAGTCGATGCACTTGCGGCCAGCGCGCCTTTTCTAGGG
>JANNKG010000303.1:0-2547 GCA_031396185.1 Burkholderiales bacterium
GACCTGAAGCTCGCGGAAAGTGCCGCGGTGCAGGAGGAATTTGCGCTGTCCCGTTCCAAGGGAACGATCGAGGACTGGATCGGCGGCGGATTGCTCGCCAAGCTCAGGGTGAATGGCTCCCAGTCGAGCGTCATCCAGCTCACCTATGCCTCGGATGACCCGGTGTTCGCGACGGCGGTCGCCAATGGCTTCGCCAAGGCGTACATGGACACCACTCTCGCCCTTCGCGTGGAGCCCACCAAGCAGGCGGCTAGCTGGTTCGACGAACAGCTGAAACTCCTGCGCCGCGATTTCGAGGCCTCGCAGCAGAAGCTCGCGGCCTACCAGAAGGAGAAGGGCATCATTGCCACCGACGAGCGCCTCGACGTCGAGAACGCGCGCCTTGCCGAGCTCTCGACCCAGTCGCTGATCGCGAAGAACAATACCTACGAGTCGCAGTCGCGCTCCGGCCTTGCCACGGGCAACAAGTCGCCCGAGAGCCTGCCGGAAGTTCTCGGCAACCCGTTGGTGCAGACGCTCAAGACCGAGTTGCTCCGCGCGGAGTCCAAGTTGCAGGAGCTCTCCACGCGCCTCGGCCCCAATCATCCGCAGTACGAGCAGCAGGCGAGCGAGATTGCGGCGCTGCGTTCCCGCATGAACACCGAAATCGGCCGCGTGGTCACCGGCGTGCAGAACCTCACTGCGCAGAACCGCGCGCGTGAAGGTTCCCTCGCGGCCGCCCTCGAGCAGCAGCGCCGCCGCGTGATCGAGATGCGCGACGCCAAGAACGAGGCATTCGTGCTGGCGCGCGACGTCGATACCGCCCAGAAGGCCTATGAGGCCGCGCTCGCCCGCCACCTCGTCAACAAGGTCGAGAGCGGCGCCCGCCAGACCAACGTGACCGTGTTGAATCCCGCCGTCGAGCCGACCAATCCGTCGAAGCCCCGGCGGATGCTCAACATCCTGCTCGGGTTCGCGGTCGGTACGTTCCTCGGCCTGGGCGCGGTGTTCCTGCTCGAGCTCCTCGACCGGCGCGTGCGCTCGGGCGTCGACCTCGAAACCGGCCTCGACGTGCCCCTCCTGGGCACTCTGCAACCTTGGCACCCGTCGCGCCTGCTGGGCGGCAACGGTGGTGCCAAGGCGTTGCCCAGCCCCGCCTGAAAGGATTCACCATGTCCGTGAACGAAAACGTCGTGCCGATGGATTCCCACCGCGCCCTGGTGCGCACCGATCGCTGCATCGGCGCGCTCCTGGTCGAGGAAGGCAAGCTCACCCCGCGGGAAGTCGAGCGCGTTCTCGAGCGCCAGCGCAAGGAGAAGGTCCGCTTCGGCGAAGGGGCGGTACGCCTCGGCTACATCACCGAGGATGACGTCCGCTTCGCACTCGCCAAGCAGTACGACATGCCGCACTTCACCCCCTCATCCGAAGGCCCGAGCCGCGAGCTGGTCGCGGCGTTCGCGCCGTTCCACCCGCGCACCGAGGAACTGCGAGCGCTGCGCACCCAGCTGCTGATCCGCTGGTACAACCCCGAGCAGGGGCGCAAGTCGCTGGTGGTGGCGAGCCCCGAGTCGGGCGAAGGCCGCAGCTATCTGGCGGCGAACCTCGCGGTCGTGTTCTCGCAACTTGGCGCGCGTACGCTGCTGGTCGATGCCGACATGCGCCGGCCCCGCCAGCACCAGATCTTCGGGCTTCCGGAGGGGCACGGCCTGTCGACGCTGCTCTCCGGACGCTCCGATCACAAGGCGACCTTTCCGGTGCCTGGCATGAACCGGTTGTCGGTGCTGCCTGCCGGTCCGCTGCCGCCGAACCCCCAGGAGCTGCTGTCGCGCCCGGTGTTCGCCGCGTTCATGAAGGACCTGCAATCGATCTACGACGTGATCATCATCGATACGCCGCCGGCGGGGAAATTCGCCGACGTCCAAAGCGTGACCTTCCGCGCGAGTGACGCGCTGGTGGTGGCGCGCAAGAACCACACCACGGTGGCGACGACCCAGAAGGTGATCCGCGAGCTCGCGGGCACGGGCGCGCGGGTGGTGGGCACCGTCGTCAACGAATACTGAGCTTCACGAGGGTTCGAATGTCGACGGTCCTGAAGGAGCGCAGCCCTGCACATGCCGTCGATCGGGGAGGGTGGCGCCCGTGGGCGGCGCTGTTGCTGGGTCTCGCCCTGCTCTACGTACCTACCTATGTGGACCTGTCGCGTGGCCTGTGGCGTGACGATGCCTATGCCCATGGCCCGATCATCCTGGTGGTGTTCGCATGGTTGCTGTGGCGCAGTCGCGCGGTGCTGCTCGATGCGCGCCTGAAACCTGCGCCCCTCGCCGGGGCGGCCATGCTCGCCTTCGGCCTGGTGATGTACCTGCTGGGACGCACCCAGGCGCTCACCGTGTTCGAAGTCACCTCGCATATTCCGGTGATCGTGGGCAGCGTGCTGCTGGTGCGCGGCTTCGAAGGCGTGAAGCGCCTTGCCTTTCCGCTGGCGTTCCTTCTTTTCCTGGTGCCGCTGCCGGGCTTCGTGCTCGAAGCGCTGACCTCGCCCCTCAAGCAATTCGTGTCCGCGTCCGTGGC
>JANNKG010000314.1:0-12214 GCA_031396185.1 Burkholderiales bacterium
TCGCGGCTCCCACCGAGCGAGGTTCGATTTCGCTCATGAATGAAAAAACCCGAACGGCGGAATGCGCGTGTCGGGTTTTGGGAGCCGCCACTCGCTTTAGCCGTATTTATCAAGCGCCCGCAAGCTGAGTCAAATCGGCGCCAAGGGGGAATTCTATGCCTTTTGCCCCCTTGGTAACAAGCCGACACAGAAAGGTCACGCCGGGGTGACAATAATGGGGCGCTCAAGTCCCGGGAGATTGCCATGCGCATCTTCGCCGCCGTCCTGCTCCTCCTCCTTCCGCTGGGAGCCCTCGCCCAGCCGCGCCAGTACGCCATCCTCTCGCTTGTGGGCGATGAGCTCGTGGTCGTCCAGCGCGAGATGTCCACCGGCAGCCGTATAGACAGGAACATCCAGGTGCGGGTGCCGCTGGGGAGCGCTTCCCTCGACCGCGCGATGCTGCTCGCCGTGGACGAGGCGGTGCGCCGCGCCGATCCGTCCGCGAAGCCGATCCTCCTTGCCTCGCGCGATCCGAAGTTCTACGCCGCCGCAGCGCGCTCCCTCGACGGCGGCGGCAGCGCGGCAGTCTTTGAAGCCGTGCGCCCGATCGTGGCCAATGCCAAGGCCACCCACCTCATCCTCGTCACCAAGCACCGGCACCGCGCAATGCTGCGGCTGCGCGACGGGCATGTCGGCAGTGGCTTTCTCGAGGGGCTCGGTTTCTACATCGACCACGGCGAGCCCGGGCGCGCGGGCGCGAACCTGAACGACTCCGAGCGCGGATTCATCTCGCCGTATACCTATTTCAAGGTCGCGGTGATCGACCTCGCCAACGGGCATATCGCCGCCGAGCAATACGTGGTGGGCTCCAACGCCCATACCGTGGTGAGCGGCAGCATCGGCAATGCGTGGGAAGCGCTTTCGGCGCAGGAGAAGGACGCCCAGATCACCCGCCTCATCCGCGAAGAGGCCGCGCGCGTGGTGCCGATGGTGCTGGCCAAAGGGTAGAAAAACCGGTCCCTCGACTACGCGTTCAATTTTTCGATCAGCGCCGCCATCTTCTCCGGCTCGTCGGTGCGCAGGATGCGCGCCACGATCGGGGCGATGTCGGGGATGCTGGTGGTGAGAACGCGCTGCTTCACGCTGAGCAGGTGCGCCGGGTGCATCGAGAAATTGCGCAGCCCGAAGCCCAGCAGCATGCGCGTGAGGTCGACATCGCCTGCCATTTCCCCGCACACCGCCACCGGCTTCTCGTGTTGCTGCGCGGTGCGGATCACGCTGGAGATCAGGTTCAGTACCGCGGGGTGCAGCGGGTCGTAGAGGTGCGCCACCCGGTCGTCGGCCCGGTCGATGGCGAGCGTGTACTGGATGAGGTCATTGGTGCCGATCGAGAGGAAATCGAGCTTGCGGATGAACATCGGCAGCGCGATCGCCGCCGCCGGCACCTCGATCATCCCGCCCAGCGGCACGTATTCGTCGAACTTCACGCCCTCGGCGCGCAACTGCTCCTTGGCGAGCGCCACGCACGCCACCGCCTGGGTGATCTCGTGCCAGGTGGTGAGCATCGGGATCAGGATCAGGGCCTTGCCGTAGCGAGAGGCGCGCAGGATCGCCCGCAGCTGGGTATTGAAGACCTGCGGCTCCGACAGGCTGTAGCGGATCGCGCGCAGCCCGAGCGCGGGGTTCGCCGCGACGTAGTCGTGGCCGTCCAGGGGCTTGTCGGCGCCGACATCCAGTGTGCGGATGGTGACCGGCATTCCCTTCATGCCCTCGACCACCTGGCGGTAGGCCTCGAACTGCTCGTCCTCGTCGGGCAGGTCACGCCGGTTCATGAACAGGAACTCGCTCCTGAAGAGCCCGATCCCGGTCGCGCCGCTCGCCTTCACCGCCTCGACGTCCGAGGGCAACTCGATGTTGGCCTGCAGGTGCACGGTCACGCCGTCGAGCGTGGTGGCGGGCGCGGTCTTGAGGCGCTTCAGCTTGTCGCGTTCGAGCCGCGCCTGGTTCTGCTTCAGCTTGTACTCGGCGAGCACGTGCCGATCGGGGTTCACGATCACCACGCCCTGGGTGCCGTCGACGATGATCAGCTCGTCCTCGTGGATCATGGTGCGCGAGTGATGCAGCGCCACGATCGCCGGGATGTTCATCGAGCGCGCCACGATGGCGGTGTGCGAGGTCGCACCCCCCATGTCGGTGACGAATGCCGCGAACGGATGCTCGCGGAAGAGGATCACGTCGGCGGGCGAGAGATCGCGCGCCACCAGGATCGAAGCATCCTCCTTCACCTGCTTCATCGCGATGCGACGCTCGGTGCCGGCGAGCGCGCCCAGCACGCGCTCGGCCACCTGCCGCACGTCGTCCTCGCGCGCCCTCAGGTAAGGATCCTCGATGTCGCTGAATTGCGCCATCAGCTCGTCCAGCTGCATGCGCAGCGCCCATTCGGCGTTGCAGTGCTGCTCGCGAATGATGTCGCGCGGCACCTCGGTGAACGCGCCGTCGTCGAGGAGCATCAGGTGCACCTTCACGAAGGGCGCGAGCTCGGAGGCGGCACTGTGGCGCACGCTGTCGATCAACTCCTTCAGCTCGTCGCGTACGTCGCGCACCGCGCGGTCGTAGCGGCGCTGCTCGCGCAGCACGTCGGCGCCGGTGATCTCGTAGTGGTTGGCCTCCGCCGACATGCCGGCGAAAAGGTGCGCCTGCCCGATGGCGATCCCGCCCGAGACGCCGATGCCGTGCATCGTGAAGGAGACCGTCATCGCGCTCATTCGGGCTCCCCGAAGCGGTCCGCGAAGAGCTTCTCGACCGCCTCCATCGCGACTGCCTCGTCCTCGCCGTCGGTCTCGAGCTCGACTGTCGAGCCGAGGCCTGCGGCGAGCATCATCACGCCCATGATGCTTTTCGCGTTCACGCGGCGGCCGTTGCGTGCGATCCATACCGCGGCGGTGAACCGGGACGCCGTCTGGGTGAGCTTGGCGGAGGCGCGCGCATGCAGCCCCAGCTTGTTCACGATTTGCACGTCGCGCTTGAGCATCGCGTCAGCCGCCGTGCTTCATTCGCACCACGCCCTCGACGGCACCGGAAAGCGCCTTTTCGAGCACGTCCACGAGGTGGCTTTCCTCGCGGTAGGTGAGGGCGCGGATCAGCATCGGGAGGTTCACGCCGGCGACGCCCTCGACACGGCCCGGCTCGAGAAGCCGCGACGCGATGTTGGAAGGCGTCGCTCCGTAGATGTCGGTCAGCACCAGCACGCCCTGGCCCTGGTCGAGGAAGCGGATCAGGTCCTGCGCCATGGGAAGGAGGGCGTCGGGATCGTCGTGCACCGTCACGCCCACCTGGCGCAGGTAAAGCGGCCGCTTGCCGAGGACGTGGCTCGCCGAATGGATGAGCGACTCGCCGAACGCCCCGTGGGAGACGATGAGGATTCCGATCATGGCGCCATCTTATGTCATCGGCTGGGTGATAATTGACGCATGGACCGCACCACCCCCCGCCCCACCGAGATCAACCTCCACCAGAAGTCGCGGATGCTCGACGTCGTGTTCGAGGACGGGCGCACGTTCTCGCTCCCGGTCGAGTACCTGCGCGTGTTTTCGCCCTCGGCCGAGGTGCGCGGCCACGGTCCGGGGCAGGAAACCCTGCAGGAGGGCAAGCGCGAGGTCGGCATCAATTCGATCGAGCCGGTGGGTGTGTATGCGGTGAAATTCGTCTTCAGCGATGGGCACGACACCGGCATCTACTCGTGGGATTACCTCTACGACCTCGGCGCCAAGTTCGACTCGAACTGGAAGAGCTATCTGGCGCGCCTGGCGCACGCCGGCAAGAGCCGCGGATGACCCCGAAAACCCATTTCGGCTACCAGCAGGTTCCCGAGGAGGAGAAATCCCGCCGGGTCGGCGAGGTGTTCAAGTCGGTCGCGACGAACTACGACCTGATGAACGACCTCATGTCGATCGGGCTGCACCGCCTGTGGAAACGCTTTGCGGTCGAGATGAGCGGCGTGCGCGCGGGCGCGAAGGTCCTCGACGTGGCCTCGGGCAGTGGCGACCTCGCGGCGGCATTCGCGAAGCGCGCCGGGCCCACGGGCCAGGTGTGGATGACCGATATCAATCGCGCGATGCTCGAGGTCGGCCGCGACAAGCTGATCGACGCGGGCGTGTTCCCGCCGCTCGCCCTGTGCGACGCCGAGAAGCTGCCGTTTCGCGCCGATTCGTTCGACTGCGTCTCGGTCGCCTTCGGGCTGCGCAACATGACCCACAAGGATCGCGCGCTCGCCGAGATGACGCGCGTGGCGCGCCCCGGCGGGCGGGTGATCGTGCTCGAGTTCTCCCGGCCGTGGAAGCCGCTGGCGCGCGCCTACGACGCGTATTCCTTCAACGTCCTGCCGCGCATCGGCAAGCACGTGGCGGGCGACGAGGGCGCCTACCGATACCTTGCCGAGTCGATCCGCATGCATCCCGACCAGGAAACGCTCAAGGCACTGATGCAAGGCGCGGGACTCGAGCGCGTCGAGTACTTCAACCTCGCCGCCGGCGTGGTCGCGCTGCACCGAGGCTACAAGCTGTGAGCGCGCTTTTCCCGCATCCCGCCACGCGCGCCCTGAACCACGTGCTGCGCTCCACGCCCCTTGCGATGGAGCGCCTGCGCAAGCACGCGGGCCGCACCGCTGCGTTCCATGTCGGCCCGGTGACCCTCGCCTTCACTGTGCAGACCACCGGGGAAGTCACGACGGCAGTGCCGGGCGCTGCGCGCGACCTCACGGTCCGCATCTCGCCTTTCCTGCTGCCACGGCTCGCGGCGCGCGAGGAGGCGGCGCTGCGCGAAGTCGAGATGCAGGGCGATGCGGAGCTCGCGCAGGAGATCTCGTTCCTCGCCAGGCACCTCACCTGGGACGTCGAGGAGGACCTTTCGAAAGTGGTTGGCGACATCGCGGCGCACCGGCTGGTTGGCAGCGCCCGCGGCCTGGGACGCTGGGGCCGCGACGCGGCGCTGCGCACCGCCCAGGGCGCCGCCGAGTACTGGGTCGAGGAGTCGCCCCTCATCGCCTCGCGCGTCAAGGTGGACGGGTTCGTGCGAGAGGTGGCGGAACTGCGCAACGCCCTCGAGCGTCTCGAAAAGCGGATCGAACGAGCAGAGAACCCGGGACTGACCCCAAACCAAGAAACGGCGTGAACCGGGGTCTGTCCCTGGTCGCCATTTCCGCCATCGCCTTCGGCGCGATGGCGATCTTCGCGCGCTTCGCCTACGCGGGTGGCGCCGACGTCCTGGGTGTGCTGCTCGCGCGCTTCGCCATCGCCGGATCGATCCTCGCACTCCTCATGCTTGCCACCCGCCGGCCGTGGCCGCGCGGCCGGGTACTGGCGGTGGCGGTGGGCATGGGCGCCGTGGGCTATGTGGGCCAGGCAGTGTGCTATTTCGCGGCGCTCAACCATGCGTCGGCCGGGCTGGTGGCGCTGCTGCTCTACGCCTACCCCACCCTGGTGTGCATCCTCGCCGCGATTTTCCTGCGCGAGCGGCTCACGGCGCGCACCCTCGGGCTCCTCGCGGTGAGCTTTGCCGGGATCGCGCTCACGCTGGGCGGCGGCCAGGGAACGACCACGGGCTTCGCGCTCGGACTCGCCGCAGCACTTTTCTACTCGGTGTACATCATCGTGGGCGCGCGCGAACTGAAGGACAGCGACGCACTCGCGAGCACCACGGTGGTCTGCCTGTCGGCGGCCGCGACGCTCGGTGTCGTGAGCCTTTTCCAGGCGCCGCGATTTCCCGCCGAGGCTTCCGGCTGGATTCCGGTGGTCCTCATCGCCCTCGTGTCCACGGTGGTTGCGATCCTCGCGTTTTTCGCAGGCCTCAAACGCGTGGGTCCAGCGACCGCATCGATCGTCTCCACTCTCGAGCCCGTCGTAACCGTGGCCCTGGCCTGGGGAATTCTCGGCGAATCGCTCTCCGCGATCCAGGTTCTGGGAGGAATCCTGGTGCTGGGCTCGGCCGCGTGGCTCGCCCGGCGGTAGCTCACAGGAACTAAGTCCCGGTCGCGACGGTCCCGGAAGGGTGAAGCCGCTCGCCATCCTCCTGTTGGCCCTCGCGGCTTGCGTCCCGGCCCTCGCCCAGCAGCCCGAGCCGCCCGACGAGCTGCCGAGCGCCGAATCCGATCCGCAAGCCGAGCGCGCCGCGCGCGCGCCGCGGCTGGGCCCGGTCGCGGTCGAATGGCGGGCGCCCGAGCCGCTCCTCGCCCTGTTCCGCCGCCACCTTCCGCCGCCCGACATCGAGGAGGGTGAACGCCGCGCGGCGAGCCTTCGTCCGTGGATTCGCGATGTGCGCCGCCGCATCCCCGAGATCGCCGGCGCCGAGGGATATTTTTCCCCCACCGTCGACATCGACTCGCAGGGCGAGGATCGGGGCAGCCTGGTGATCACGGTTGCCCCGGGCCCGCGAGCGGTCGTGGGCGCGGTGGACATCACGTTCCGGGGCGACCTCGCGCTGGAAGGCGTGGAGCGCGAGGAGCGCCGCCGCAAGCTGCGCGAATCGTGGACCCTCAAGCCGGGCGCCGCCTTTCGCAGCGCCGATTGGGACATCGCCAAGACACGCCTTCACGAAGACCTCACCCAGGACGATTACGCCGCCGGCGAGCTGGCGCAGTCCGAGGCGCTGGTCGACGCGGACGCCGCCCGCGCAAGCCTCAAGCTGGTACTCGACAGCGGCCCGGCGTTCACGCTTGGCGACGTCCAGATCGAGGGCATCGACAAGTACACCGAGGCGGTAGTGCGGCGCGTGGTCGACCTGCGCCGCGGCGAGCGCTACAGCGCCGCGCGCCTGACGGAGCTGCAGCGCTGGATCCAGGACGGGCCGTGGTTCTCGAGCGTGGTGGTCGAGGTGGCGCGCGATCCCACCCATCCCGACCTTGTCCCGGTGCGCGTCATCGTGAGCGAACGGCCGCGCCGCGAGGTGGGCGTGGCGCTGGGTTACGGCACCGATGACGGCGCGCGCGTGGAGGTCGCCGCGCGCCATCGCGACCTCCTCGACCGCGGCTTCGACCTGCAGAGCTCGATCCGGATCAGCCAGGAACGCCAGATCGGCTATGTGGATGTGTACATGCCCCCCGGCCTGTTCGCAGCTCCGCGCCGCGGCACGATTCCGTTCAAGGACAGCGTCGGCGTGTTGGCGGAGCGCAGCACCTTCCAGAACCTGGACCTGTCGCGCTTTGCGGTGGCGGGCTATCGGCACTTCAAGCTCGAGGACTTCGAGGTGCGCGTGGGCCTTACCTACCAGATCGAGCGCTCCACGCCCGAGGAGGCCGACGAGCGCATCAAGCGTGCCCTTGCCCCGATCGTGGCGGTGACCTGGCGCCACGTGGACAACATCTACGATCCGCGGCGCGGTGGCGTGCTGAACGTGCAACTCGCGGCGGGATCGAAGTCGCTCGCGTCGGGCGACGATTTCCTGAAGATGTACGGCCAGTACCAGCTATGGCTGCCGGTCACGCCGAACGACCAGGTCCTGCTGCGCGCCGAGTTGGGCCGCACGCACACTGCCGGGCGCGAGCGGATTCCCGAGGATTTCCTGTTCCGCGCCGGCGGATCGCGCTCCAATCGCGGCTATGCGTTCCAGAGCCTGGGCGTGCAGGAGGGTCAGGCCATCGTCGGCGGCCGCTACATCGCCACGGCGACGGCGGAGTTGGTGCACTGGCTGAACGACAAGTGGGGCGGCGCGGTGTTCGTCGATGTGGGCGATGCCAAGGACAACACCCGTGACTGGCGGCCGAATCCCAGCTACGGCGTGGGCGCGCGCTTCCGCACGCCGGCGGGCCCGTTCGCCCTCGATCTGGCCTATGCGCAGGAGACCCGCAAGGTTCGCCTCGCCTTTTCGGTCACGGTGGCCTTCTGATGAGCGCCGAAGCGCCGGTCCTCGAATCGCCGCCGCCACCCGGCACCCGCGCGCGCAGCCGCTGGGTGACGCGTGTCCTGCTCCTGATGGCGATTCTCGTGCTGGTCGCGGTCGGCGCGGTCATGTGGGTCCTGCATACGCAGGGAGGCGCGCGCTTCGTGCTCGGGCAGGTCACGCGGCTCGCCGGCGACGGTATCCGCTATGAAGGCGTCGAGGGTAGCCTCGGCGGCCCGATGCGCATCAAGCTGATCGAGGTCTCGCGGCCCGACATGTATGCGCGCATCGAGGATTTCGAGATGGAGAGCTCGCCCTTCGCGGCGCTGCGCGGGCGCCTCACCATCCACCGGCTGCAGGCACGACTGGTCGAAGTGCGAACCGTGAGTGCCGGTGCAGCCGCGCGCGTGCCGGTGAGCTTTGCACCCCCCTATGCGGTGCGCCTCGAGCAGGGATCGATCGGCGAGCTGCGGCTCGGCGCCCTCAGCCGCGAAGCGCAGGCGGAGAAGGACCCGTTGCGCAAGCGCGCGTTGATGGACGCCTCGCGTCCCACGGACCTCGTGGTCCGCGACATCTTCCTGCGCGGCGAAGGCGACGAGCGTCACTGGAAAATCGACGAGGCGCGCGCCGGGACCTCCTACGGCAACGGCAAGGTCGCCGGAACACTCGATACCACGGCGCCCTTCGCGCTCGAGGCCACCGCGGATTTCTCGGGCGTTGTCGGGGAGCGTCCCTACCAGGCCGCGATCGTCGCCAAGGGCACCCTGAAAAGCATCGAGGCCCGGCTCGACGGCGAGGTTTCCGGGCAAAAGGCCAGCGGACGCCTGTTGCTCGAGCCGTTTTCGACGGTGCCGGTGCGCACGCTCGAGCTGCAGGCGCGTGACGTGGACCTGTCGAAGCAGGCGTCGGGGCCGGGCACGCGTCTCGCGCTCGATGTGCGGCTTCACGCGGAGGGCAAGACCTTCGCCGGGCCGGTGAAAATCGAAAATACCGATCCGGGCCGGTGGGACCGGCAGAAGCTTCCGTTCAACTCCGCCACGGCGCGCATCGTGGTGACGCCGGAACGCATCGACCTCGCCGACCTCGACGTGTTGCTGTTGGGCGGGGGCCGCGCCAGCGGCCGGGCGGTGCTCCAGAAGTCGGGCGTGCAGGCTGACCTGCGCATCGCCGATGTCGATCTCGCCGCGCTGCACGGCGGCCTGCAGAAAACGCGGGTGACGGGGCGCGTCGCGGTCGCGGGCGATCGCACCGCCCAGCGCTTCGACCTGGCGCTCAAGGATCCTCGCTTCGAGGTCGAGGGGCGCGCCGCACTGGCCGGCCAGCGCCTCGACGTCGAGTCGGTGCGCATCGGCACCGGCGGCGGCTCGGTGGCGGCGAAGGGCACGCTCGCGCTCGACGGGCGTCGCGAGTTCCGCTTCGAAGGGCGTGCCGAGCGCTTCGATCCGTCGGCGTTCGTGAAGGCCACGAAGGGCGACCTCAACTTCGCATTTGTCACCCATGGCACGCTCGCCGGGGGCATCGCCGGCGAGGCGAAGCTCGACATCGCCCCCAGCAGCTTTGCGGGGCTGCCCGCGTCGGGGCGCGTCAACATTGCCGGCGACCTGCGCCGCATCGCCTCGGCCGATGTCGATGTGGTGGTCGGAGAGGCACGCCTGGTGGCGAAGGGCAGCTTCGGCCGGGTAGGCGACGCCCTGGACGTGAGCTTGCGTGCGCCCAACCTTGCGGTAATCGCCAAGCCCCTGGGCGTTGCGGCTGCGGGGCGCGTGGAAGGCGAGGCGCGCCTCACCGGCACGTTCCAGTCACCTGCGGGCCGGATCGCCCTGACCGGCGCGAACCTGGTGCTGCCTTCGAACGTGCAGGTACGCAGTCTCACGGTGAACGCAGAGGCGGGCGTCGAGCCCGATAGCCCAGTGGCCGCCAGCGTGCAGGCGCGCGGCGTCTCGATCGGCAAGGACAATTCTCCGACTCCGCTCGCCGAGTCCGCGACCGCGACGCTCAACGGCACTCGCGTCGCCCACCGGCTCGAGATCACCGCCGACATGGCGCGCGACAGCCGCGTTCGCGCCGCGCTCCAGGGCGGCCTCGATCCGCGCGCGAAGGCGCTCACCTGGGACGGGCGGATCGAATCCCTCGTGCTCACCGGGCGCGGCGCGTTCGCCCTCGCCGCTCCCGCACCGCTCAGCGTGTCGGCGGCTCGCGTCGAGCTGGGCGAGGCCCACCTCAAGGGCGAGTGGGGTGAGTCGCGCCTCATCGTCACGCGGTGGACGCCGCGCGCGCTCGACTTCAAGGGCACGAGCTCCGGCATCCAGATCCAGAACCTCGCCCGCAGCCTGCGAATCGACCTGTTGCCGCGCTCGAGCCTGGTGGTTGCGGGCGATTGGGACATCCATGCCGCCGAGACCTTCGAAGGGTCATTCAACCTTCGCCGCGTGTCCGGCGACCTGCGGGTGGGCGAGCCGCCACTGCCCCTCGGGCTGCAGGAGCTCACGCTCCGGGTCGATGCGGTGCGCGGACGCGCGAAGGGCACCATCGCCATCGCGGGCGAGCGCATCGGCCGCATCCACGGCGAAGGCGCGGGCCTCATCGTGCGCGGCGACACCGGCTGGACGTTCGCCGCGAACGCGCCGGTGGAAGCGCGTCTCGTCGCCGAACAGACAAACCTCGAGGGCTTCGCCCCGTGGCTGGGGGTCGACGCAAAACTCTCCGGGCGCGTGAACGCGAACCTCACCGTTTCCGGTACCGGCGCCGACCCGCAGGTGTCCGGAGCGGCTCGCGCCGAAAACTTCGCGCTGCGCGAACCGCAGACCGGGTTCGAGGTGGAGAAGGGCGTGGTGGCCTTGCGCATGACCGGGAAATCGGTGGTGATCGAGCAGTTCGACGCGACCACGCCGTGGCGTCCGTCGGACGCGGCGCGCCGACGGATGGGGACGGTGGCCGTGCCGTCCGAGGGCGGCAAGCTGGGCGCGGAGGGGACGATCGACCTGGCCGCGCGCAAGGGCGCGATTCGCATCCGGTTCGACAAGGTCCCGGTCACGCAGCTGCCGACGCGCTTCCTCGCGCTCTCCGGCGAGGCGCGGATGGAGGCGGGTGCCGAGGGTCTCCAGGTCGCGGGGAAGCTCACCGCGGACGCCGGATGGATCGGTGCGCTGGCGACCGCGCTGCCCACGATCTCGGACGACGTCATCGTGGTGCGCGCTTCCCAGCCCGCCGTGTCCGAGGATTCGGTGAAGAAGGAGCCGATCCGCATCGATGCGCGCATCGCCCTCGGCGATAACCTCTATTTCGAGGGACGTGGCCTCGACACGCGCCTTGCTGGCGAGGTGCACATCACCGGAACGCCGGGGCCGGGACTGCGCGCGAGTGGCGTGATCCGCACGGTGGGCGGGACCTACGACGGCTACGGGCAAAAGCTCTCGATCGAGCGCGGCGTGCTCACCTTCAACGGCTCGGTCGACAACCCCCAGCTCAACGTGCTCGCGCTTCGCAAGGGCCTGCCGGTCGAGGCGGGCGTCGAAGTGTTCGGCACGACGACACGCCCGCGGGTCAGGCTGGTGTCCAGCCCCGACGTGCCCGAGCCCGAGAAACTCTCGTGGCTGGTGCTGGGGCGTGGCGCTTCCGACGCATCGCTCGGCGACAGCGCGGTGATGATGGCGGCCGCGCGCGCGCTCCTCGGCAACAACAATCCGGGTTCAGACCTCACCAAGAAGCTCGGCTTCGACGAGATCCGCATCGGGCGCGCCGACACGCATAGCGTCCTCGGCGTGCTGCCGCAGAGCACCGTCGCAGGCCGCACCGGCACCGCTTCGGCATCCGACGTCGTGAGCGTGGGTCGGCGGCTGAACGACAAATTCCACCTCACCTATGAGCAGGGCCTTGCCGACGCCGAGGGCGCGCTCAAGATCACCTGGCGCATCTCGCAGCACTTCCAGGTCCTGGCCCGCGCGGGCTACCTTCCCGGACTCGACGCCGTCTACCGCTGGACCTTCAAGTAACTCGGGGATATGGCAGGTCGAAGTGCCAATTGGCCCATGGGAATAGTCCGTTTGGACGCGTAAAATTCCAGCTCATAAGAAAAGTGGTTCAGGGAGCGTCCAAATGTATTCGTGCCCATGGTGCAGCAAGGCCAGTTTCTCGTTTTGGGAGAAGCAGTCGCTCGGCCCAAGACGGACCCTCGAGTGTGCCCACTGCAAGCGAAAAGTAAGCGTGTGCTGGAACAAGGCGCAGCTCGCGGCGATCCCGGTGATCGCGATCGGTTTCCTCGGGCTCATCCTTGGACAAGCGCTGTTCGGAACCTGGTCCGCGGTACTGCTGGGCGGGTGGCTGGGCGTCTCGCTCGGCATGATCATCACCGGGCCGCTCTACC
>JANNKG010000341.1:0-4607 GCA_031396185.1 Burkholderiales bacterium
GGCGTGGATGATCGGCAGGTGGCAGGCGCCGCACGCCTCGCGCGCCGCACGCAAGTCGCCGGGATTCATGAACCGGACGAACTCCGGGCTCTCGCGATTGAGCAGCGTGTAGGTGCGTTCCGGGGTCGCGCTCGACGGCCATTTCCAGGCGCGTTCGTCGCGTGGCAGGACGTGGGCCTGGCGCAGCGTCGCGAGATACGCCGCATCTTCGCGCTTCGTGCCCCCAGGGAGTGGAACGTGGGGCGCGCCCTCGGGCTTGAAGGTCTTCGCGTCGCCGCCGTGGCAATCGGTGCACCCCAGCACCACCGCGGGGTTCTGGTGCATCGTGTGCCGGTCGGTCGCCGTGTGGCAGCTCACGCAACCCTTCGACTTTGCCTCTGCTTCCGACACGGATTGGGCGGCGGGCGCTGGTGGGGCAGCGGCATTCAACACAGAGGACACAGAGGTCCACAGAGGGGCACAGAGGGCGATCAATATGTAGTAAGTGCGCGTCATCGAGTGGACAACAAATCCTCTGTGAACCTCTGTGATCCTCTGTGTCCTCTGTGTTTAAGTCCGGTGCTCACGGTCAGAAAGTCGCCAGCAAGTTCACCAACACCGAGTACTGCGGACCGCGCTGACCCTCGTCGTAGAGCTGCTTCAGGCCCTTGCCCGGCAGCAGCGCCGCGGCCGAGGCGTTCAGCACCAGGTTCTGGGTCATGAACGGGCGCCACTGCACCGCGGCCGAGACATCCACGCCGATCTCCTTGTCGGGCGGCGCCTGGTTGCGCAGGACGCCCAGCACGGCGGTGTTGACGAAACGCAGGTACGAGGCATTGCCGATGACGCGCACCTGCGGGGTCAAGTCCACGTCGCCGCCCACGCCCACTAGCAAGAGGCCCGGGTTCACGAAGTTCGATTGCCCCTGGTCCTTCGACGAGCGCAGGCTCGCGAGGACGCCGTTGCGCCCGGAGAGCGCCACGCCGCCGCCCCCGATGAGCGGCACCGCCTGGCGGATCCAGAAGCTGGTATCGGCCCCCGCGAACTGCGGATTCTCGAGGATCGCGTCGAAGCCCGTCGCCTTTCCATCGAACGGGTCACCGTCGCCGGACTGCATCAGCGCGCTCATGCGCAGCCGCGCCCAGCTGAAATCGCGCGATAGTTCAGCCGCCGCGAAGCCGGCGCGAATCGATTGCGAACGCTGCGCGAGCGGGTGACGCTCGTCGCGTCCCAGGGCGGCGTAGACCGACGCCGTCAGGTTCCACCGCCCGAAGTGCCCGTCGCCGCTGTAGCCGAGGTAGGTGACGGCATAGTCGTGCGGACGGGAATCGCCCTGCACAGCGGGCCGGATGAGGAAGCCGTTGGCGTCGTAGAACTGGCCGCTGCCCTCGCGGTTCACGTTCACCACCACCGTCGCCTGCGAGGTGAAGCCCAGCCGCGGCCAGTCCTGGCGGTAGGCGTTGGCGACGAGCACGTCGTCGCTTCGCGGGCGGGCGCGCAGGTCGTTCAGCCCCGAGTTGGTGTCCTTCTCGAGCCGGCGGAAGTACCCGAGGTTGTATTGCCACTGGTTGTTGTCGCGCGTGCCGAAAAGGCGCACCCCCAGGGGCACGTCGTTGAAGAGGAAGCCGCGGAAATCGGAAATGAACGGCTGGATGCCGGCACGGATGGAATCGAAATCGTAGCGGTCGGAGACGTTGCGCAAGTGCACGTCGGCGAACGCCTCCTGCAGGGCCACGTGATTGTCGCTGCGGCTGCGTCCCTGGCGCGGATCGACTCGCAGCGCGCGTACCTCCTCGACCTGAGAGCGATTCACGTTGAAGACCGGCACCAGCCGGAACTCGTAGTCGGGCGGCTTGAATGTCGTATCGCCCTTGATCGCGGCGAGCGACACGATCAGCGTCTGCACGGCCGTCGACTGACGCGCGCGGCCGAAGACGTTGACGCTGTCGGGCCGCTCGCTCGTCTGCGGGCCGACCGGCGTGGGCAGCCGCCGCGCCTCGAGCAACGTATCCGAGACCACACCCACGTTCACGAACCAGTCGCGCACCACCGGAAGATCGCCCTTCAGGAGGTTCTGGTTATAGGGGTCGAACCACGGCGCATTCATTCCGAGCGAACGCATGATCCGCCAGCGGTCGGTGACCGGCACCGTCGCGCGCGGCGCCGACGCTGCGGGCGAAGGCACCTGCGACGGATCCACCGGCGGCGGGAAGTACTGCAGCGGCTCGCTGGCCCCGGGGCGTCGCGGCACCACCTCTTCGCCGGGGCGCGGCTCCGGCGGGAATCTCTGCTCCTGCGCGATTGCGCCGGACAGCGTCAATCCCGAGAATATGGTCAGCCACAGCGCGAGCGGCCTAGTTGCAGACATTCTGCTCGCTCGAATCGACGAACGGCGCCTGCGGACACTGCACGTAGCGCAGCCGCGTGCCGAGGGGTGTCAAGCGATCGGCGCGCATCGCGGCCGGCGCATTGCCGATGCCGGTGCCTAGGCGTCGGCCGGCGTTGGCGAGTCCAAGGTACGCGATCATGTCGTCTTGGTCGACGCCGTCACCGGAGACGCCGATCGCGCCCACCAGCAGGGTGCCGCGGTAAATTGGAACTCCGCCTGGAAAAATCTGGATGCCGTTGCCGATCTGCGGATAGCTCCTCGCGGGAGGAGGCGAACCGAATGGGGTGCGCCCCGCGCAGCCCTTGCTCACGTCGGCATTGAGCGCGTTGACGATCTGGTTCAGCACCAGGTCCTCCTGGAAACCCACGTTGAATGGGCTCCAGCTCGAGATCGGCGTGGAGAACGGCCCGGGAGGAGCGCCTTCGATTCCGTCGGGAAAGAACGGCCGATGCAGGTTGCCAATGGCGCGGGCGCTCCACGCCGTCGAGCCGTCGAAGCCGCCGGGGGCAACGAAGGCGCCCGCCGACACGACGGCCGCAAGGCTCGCCACCCCGCCACCACCGGAAAAGAATGCGGCAGTGCGAGCTTTCTGGACCGCCACGTCGATGCCGAAGACCGGCGCATCGGATGTGCGCACCAGGCCCAACACGGTGCCGCTGGAATTGACGACGGCGATTGTGACCTCGGCGCTCGAACCGAGCGGGCGGCGAATCTGCGCGCGTGCCCGGCGGGCGAGCGCGTAGGCCTCCTCGAGCAGGGCCTCGACCTCGAGCTTGGTGAGCTCCATGACGGGCTCGCCGGCCGGAGGCACGGGAAAGGAGATCCCCAGCGTGCCCGTCGCGGGAAAGCGATTGTTGCCTGCCGCGTCGACAAGAATCCAGGGGGCCCCGGGCATGGACGACGAAGGCTTCACACCCGAGGCCGCTGTGCCGTAGGCCTGGCCGGCCGCGAGGGTCTGGAAGTTGTACGGGAGCAGGCCCGCGAGCTCGCCGGGCAGCGCCGCGAATGACGAAGCGTTGGCAGGATTCGAGGTGAGCGAGATCGGATCCGTGAATCGTAGAGTCCGCCCGTCCGCAGTGATGCGGTCGGCGCGAATGTCGGCGGGCGCCTCGAAGCGGAAGCTCCCCGCCAACGCAATGGCTTCCTCGATGTTCGCGTCCACGTCGAAGATGTCCCGATCGATCCCATAGCGGCCATCGACCTCGACGCCGATGCCACCCACGAGCACGCCCTCCTTGTACAGCGGTACCGCCCCGGGATCCGCGGCGAGGCCCAGCGGGGATGGCCGCGGGCCGAAAGTGCTGCCGGCCTCCGTGACGATCACGTCGGAGCAGGCGAGTTGCGAAAACTGCACGCCGTACAGCGGGCCCGAAGGCTGCTGCGACTCGCCCGGATTGAAGTGCTCCTGGATGATCTGGTTCGCGGTGCGCGTTGTGAATGCGTTGCCGTTGGAGGACAGGTACGCCGCGGTGATCGCCTTCGACACCGCCGCATCCATGCTCGAGACGCGCGCACCCTCGAGGCCTCCGGTCACTCCGAGTCCGCTCGAGATGGTGGTCGTGGTCGTGGCCCCATTCATGCGGAAGATCGCGAGCACGTTGCCCACGCGGTCGACGACCGCCACGTGGGCGCCGACCCCGCGCGCCCGCGCCTCGCCCACGGCCTGGCTGATCACGCGCCGCACGTCGGCCTCGGTGAGGAATGCCTGGGGTCCGACGCCCTCAGGCGCCGCGCTGGATCCCGAGCCCCCGCCGGAGCACGAGCCGCCGGCGATCGCAAACAGGCCCGCCGCAATCACGCGCGCGAGGCCCGCGTTCATCGCGCCTCGGCCACGCGCGCCGCACCCTTCGGCTTGAAAGCGGGATCCCACGGATGCTTGGACTCGTGGAAGCCGTGGCACAGGAGGCAGTTCGACGTGACCTTCGCCTCGACCGGCTTCGATCCCCCGTGGCATTCGCGGCACTGCTTGATCGTGGGCATGGCGACGTCCGAAGCCTTCTTCGAGCTCGCGACGTCGTGGCAATTGGCACACTTCACGTGCAGGTGGACCTTGTGGTCGAAGATCGCGTGGGGCATCCACGCGTGGTTCGGCCGGATCGGCGCGACCGCCCATCCGCCCTTGTCGCGCGACACCGCGTGGCAGGTCTTGCACACGCGCACTTCGAAGAGCTCCGCGCCTACCTGGCGGGCCTTGCGGCTCGCGAGCGCGAGCGCACCCTGGCGGTCCTGCGCAGTAGGC
>JANNKG010000343.1:0-2647 GCA_031396185.1 Burkholderiales bacterium
GCGTTCCACCACGGCGCCATCGTCTACAACACGAAGTCGGGCATCGGATCGCCGAAGGACCTCGAGGGCAAGCGCGTCGGGGGTGAACCGTGGCTACACGGTGACCACGGGACTCTGGGCACGCAGCGTGCTCGCCAACCAATACGGCGTGGACCTCTCGAAGATCACCTGGGTCCTCTCGGGCGACGAACACGTGGCCGAATTTCGCCCACCCGCGAACGTGGTCCCGATCGAGAAGGGCCGCAAGATGGCCGACCTGGTGGCTTCGGGCGAGCTGCCCGCGGCGATCGGCGTGGAGGCGGACCATCCCGACGTGAAGACGCTCATCCCGGCGCCGAAAGAAGCGGCATTCGCGGCGCTGCGCGACCACGGGCACTACCCGATCAATCACCTCATGGTGGTGAAGGACGAGTTGCTGCTCGCGCATCCCGAGCTCGGCCCCGACCTCTTCAATGCCTTCGCCCAGTCGAAGCGGCTTTACGTGGAGCGTCTGAAGGCGGGAGCGATCGAAAAGCCCACGGCCGTGGACGAAGTGCACCGGCGCGTGATGGAAATCACCGGCCGCGATCCCCTGCCCTACGGCATCGGACCCAATCGGCAGGCGCTCGAGGAGGTGATCCGCAGCGCGCTCGAGCAGAAGATACTTACCCAGCCGGTCACGGTGGAAGAGCTGTTCCCGGGCAACACGCACGCATTGGAAGGTTAACCAGCGAGGAGTCAGCCATGAGCATCCAGGAAACCACGCGCAAGCCCACCGTCGCCCGCAAGCCGCAGGTCGCGATCATGAACGCAGTCCACGACCTCCCGGTGCTGGTCGCCCGCGACCAGGGCTTCTACAAGGACGAGGGCCTCGACGTCGATTTCGTCACCACCCCGGGAATGGCTCAGGTCTCGACCAAGCACTTCGTGAAGTTCGACTCGATCTTCGACCGGCCGCTCGATTCCACCTACAACGAAGGCGGCATCGACACCTATCGCATGTGCGAGTGGGGAATCATGAAGCGGGCTGTCGAGGCCAACACAGAAGGGCTGCGGCCGCGCAAGATCGTGGCCCTTGGCGCGGCGATGTCCTCATTCGCGATCGTGGTCAGCCGCGACTCGAAGGCGTTCGAACCCGAGATGCTGAAGAACGTGCCGATCGCGGTAACTCCCAACAACGGCTCCCACTTCACGACCCTCAAGATCATGGAGGGGTTCCTGCCCAAGGAGCACATCAAGACCACCACCGCCGGCTCGATGCCGAAGCGCATCGAGGCACTCCAGGCGGGCAAGGTGGCCGCGGTGAGCCTGATGGAGCCGTGGATCAGCTACGCACAGAAACTCGGATTGCGCATCCTCGTCGAATCCCATTCGACGCGCAGCGAGGCGGCCGGAGACGATCTCGATGGCAAGACGCTGGCCGCTATGTTCCGCGCGCAGGCACGCGCGGTGGAGCTTCTCGAGCGTGACCCGCGCCCCTACGTGAAGTATCTCGTCGCCGAAACCGGGGGGCTGCTCGAGCCTCACGAGTTCCAGCACTGGCGCCTGCTGCATGCCGCACCCCAGCCGTACACGCGCGAACGCTGGGAAGACACCTACAACTGGACGGTCGGCTGGAACATGACCGTGCCCGGCGCGACCTTCGAGAACACCGTCGACAACCGCGCCTGGGAATGATGGCGGAAAAACGCGTGACAGTCGCCGTCCTGCAGGCAATGAAGCCCGCGGGCCGCAAGATCGTCGGCGTCGTGGCCTGGGACTTCCAGATCGCGCGCATCGCCGACCGCGCCGGCGTGGACCTGGTCTCGGTCGGCGATTCTGTCGGCGTCAACCTCTGGGGCCGCACCGACCCCGACGACATGACGCTCGACGAGATGGTCCTCGTGTGCAAGGCGGTGCGCCGCGGGGTCACCCGCGCCCTGGTGAGCTGCGACTTCCCGGCCGGCGTGTTGCAGCAGGGCGCACAAGCCGCACTCGCGGCCGCGCGCCGTGTCGTGGAGGAAGGCGGCGCCGACATGGTGAAGCTCGACGGCGCGGCCGAGTTTCCCGAGGCGGTGCGCCGAATCGCGCAGGCGGGCATCCCGGTGTTCGCGCAGATGGGCATTACGCAGGGCAACGCGAAGCAGTACGGCATCGAGCACTCGAAGCTCCTCGGCGGCGCGATCCAGGTGCCCGAGGAGATGGCCAGCCGCCTCGTCGAGGAGGCCGCTGGTCTCGAAGCCGCCGGGGCGGTGCTGATTGATTTCACCAGCTCCGGGCCGATCGCCGGGCCACAGGTCGCGGCCGCGGTGGCGATCCCGGTGCTTGGCGGCCTGGGCGGCGGCCCGTGGCTCGATGGGCGCATGCGCATGGCCCATGCGGCCATCGGCTACGCAGCTTCGGCGTTGGAGTCGAAGACCGAAACCTATGCCAACGTCGCCAAGGTGACGCTGGAGGCGCTTGGCGCCTATGCCGACGACGTGCGCAACCGCCGCCAGATCAAGGGCGGAATCCCGGTGAAGCCTTAGCGGATGGCGACCACGACCGTGGACGGCATCGAGACGCGCTACGAGGTGGTGGGCTCGGGCCCGCCCCTGCTCATGTTCGCGCCCGGCGGTTTCGACGCCACGATCGAGAAATGGTCGACGTTGGGCATCTACGCGCGGGTGAAACCGGTGGCAGCCCTCTC
>JANNKG010000361.1:0-9837 GCA_031396185.1 Burkholderiales bacterium
CGCCGCCGCCGCGCGCGTCTGCGGCGAGGACGCCGCGATCGACGAGGAGTTCCGCGCGATCATCCGCCAGCTCATCACCTTCATGATGGAAGACCCGCGAACCATCACCACGTCGCTGCAGTTGGTGTGGGTGGCGAAGGCGTTTGAGCGCATCGGCGACCACGCAAAGAACATCGCGGAATATGTGATCTACATCGTCAAGGGCCGTGACGTGCGCCACATCCCCCTGGCCGAGCTCGAGCGCGAGGCCCTGAGCCGATGACCGCTTCGATCCTCGTCGTCGAGGACGAACCGGCCATCCAGGAGCTCATCTCGGTCACCCTCACCCGCAACGGCCACAGCGTGCGCCGCGCCGCGACCGCCGCCGACGCCTACGACGCAGTCGCCGAAGCCTTGCCCGACGTGATCCTGCTCGACTGGATGCTTCCCGACGCGGCCGGCCCTACCCTCGCGCGCCGGCTGCGCTCCGACATACGCACGCGCGAAGTGCCGATCATCATGCTCACCGCGCGCGCCGGCGACGACGACAAGGTCGCGGGCCTGGAAAGTGGCGCCGACGACTATGTGACGAAGCCTTTCTCCCCGCGGGAGCTGGAGGCGCGCATCCAGGCGGTGCTGCGCCGGCGGACTCCGCAGCTGTCCAAGGAAGAGGTCGCGATCGAGGGGCTGGTGCTGAACCCCGCGACGCGCACGGTGATGGGAGACCATCTCAAGCTCAAGATGGGGCCCACCGAATTCGAGCTGCTACACTTCTTCATGACCCACACCGACCGCGTGTACGGGCGCGCCCAGATCCTCGACCAGGTGTGGGGCGACCACGTCTTCATCGAGGATCGGACCGTGGACGTGCATATCCGGCGCCTGCGCGACGCGCTCGAGCCCAGCGGCCACGACGACCTCGTGGAAACCGTTCGCGGCGCGGGCTACCGCTTCCGTTCCTCGCGCTAGGCGGGACCGCTTCAGTGGCGTATTCCCGCATCGCCTCGCGCGCGGGGGTAAGCGTGGCGGTCACCGCCGTTGCCGGCGTTGCAGCGTTAGCCCTGGGCCTGGCGACAGAGCCCCAGTGGGGCTGGGCGGTTTTCGCGGTGATCCTGCTGATCGCGCTTGCCCACCACTTGCGCCAGCTTCTTGCCCTCGGCCGATGGCTCGAGCATGGCGACGCCGACGGTCCCCAGGCCATCGGCGTCTGGGACGAGCTGCACGCGCTGATGCACCGCTCGCGCCGGGAAGCCGCGACCCGCGAGGCGGAGCTGGCCGACCTGGTGGCGCGGTGGCGCGCCGCGGCACGCGCGCTTCCCGACGGCGTCGTCATTCTCGACGGAGAGCGCATCGCGTGGTGCAACGACACCGCGCGCACGCATTTCCAGATCGACCCGGCGACCGATGCCGGCCGGCCGGTAACGCACCTGGTGCGCATCCCCGAGTTCATCGACTATCTCGAGAGGGCAGACTATTCCAAGCCGATCGCGGTGCGACAGCCCGACGCCACCGACCGCGTGTTGTCCGTCCAGGTGGTGCCCTATGGCGAGGGGCAGAGCCTGGTGCTGTCGCGCGACGTGACGCGCTTCGAGAAGCTCGAGTCGATCCGGCGCGAGTTCGTCGCCAACGTGTCGCACGAGATGCGCACGCCGCTGACGGTCATCTCGGGGTTTCTCGAGACGCTGCGCGACGAGACCGATCCGGTTGCGCGAGCCCATTTCCTCGACCTGATGACCGAGCAATCCGGCCGCATGCTGCGCCTGGTCGAAGACCTGCTCACCCTGTCGTCGCTCGAGTCCGCGCCGCCGCCGCCGATGGAGGAGTCGATCGACATGCGCGCGCTCCTCGACCGGCTCGGGGCGGAGGCGCGGGCGTTGAGCGGCGCACGCCACGCGATCGAGGTGTACAGCGAGTCGAGTGACGAACTCTCCGGCAGCGAGAAGGAACTGTCCAGCGCGTTCAGCAACCTGGTGAGCAATGCCATCCGCTACACGCCACCCGGCGGCACCGTGCGCCTGCGGTGGCAGTCCACGCCCGAAGGCGCGGCATTTGAAGTAGAGGACACCGGCATCGGCATCTCGCCCGAGCACATCGGGCGGCTGACCGAGCGCTTCTATCGTGTCGACCGTGGCCGCTCGCGGGAGACCGGCGGCACCGGGCTGGGACTCGCGATCGTGAAGCATGCGCTCGGCCGGCACGGCGCGACACTCGCCATCACCAGCCAGCCGGGCCAGGGAAGCCAGTTCAGCGCGCGCTTCGCCGGGCCGCGGGTGCGATCGCGGTCGCCGCGCTGACCATCGAGGCATCATGCGACCGCGGGTGCCGCGATCCGCGCTGCGCTGCCCATTGCGGCGCGCCAGATCGCTTCGTTCGCGTCGCGCTCGAAATGCCCGGGGGAGAAGCGCCCCACCGCCTCCACCAAGCCCTCGGCGAGCGCTGCCATCTCGTGGGCCTGTGCCGCGGTGTCGCCCGCGAGCGAGGCATTGCCCTGCGTGACGCCTTCGAGGTGCAACAGCGCGCGATTCACCTGCAGGATTCCAGCGGCCTGCTCTTCGGAGGCCGCAGCGATGTCGGCGACGATCTGGGTGGAATTGCGGGTGGTGGTCACGATGTCCTCGATCGTGGCGCCGGCATGCTCGACCAGGCGGCGGCCTTCCTCGATGCGCCCGACGGATGCGTCGATCAGCGTGCGGATCTCGCGGGCGGCGCCGGAGCTGCGTTGCGACAGGGCGCGCACCTCCGCGGCGACCACCGCGAAGCCACGCCCGTGCTCGCCGGCTCGCGCGGCTTCCACCGCGGCGTTGAGGGCGAGGATGTTGGTCTGGAATGCGATGCCGTCGATCACCGCCACGATCTCGCCGATGCGCTGCGAAGACTCCGAGACGCCGCGCATCGTGCCGACCGCGGCGCGAACTGCCTCGCCGCCCTGGGCGGCAGTCTGGGCCGCATCGGTCGCGAGCGCCCGCGCACGAACCGCTCGCTCGCTGTTTTGCCGGACAGTAACGGCGAGCTGCTCCATCGCGGCGGCGGTCTGCTCGAGGCTTGCGGCCTGGCTGCCGGTGCGCGTCGACAGGTCGCGACTGGCATTCGAAAGGCGTTCCGAGCCGTCGGCGACACGCTCGGCGCCCGCCGCCACGCCCGCCACCAGGCTCGAGAATCCCTCGCCCATCTGGTTCAGGCTCGAGGCGACGCTCGAGTTGTCACCCGGGAAGAGGTCGATGCGATGGTCGAGCCGGCCCTCGGCGAAATGGCGCGCGCCGCTGGCGAGCTCGACCTCGTGGGCTCCGAGCACCCCTTGCAGGGCTTTTGCGATGAGCTTCGCGAGGATCATGCCGAGGACGAGGGCCACGGAAATCGCGACCAGGGTTAGCAGCGCCTGCCACTCGACGAAAGCCGCCGCTTCCCGATAGTCGGCCTCGGCGAGCCGCACCTGTGCGGAAATCACTTCGTCGAGGGCGCGGGTCGCGGCATCGACCTGCGGGCGGTAGAGCGACTGTGCCGCCACGTCCGCCTCGATGAACTGCCCTTTTTGCAGCAAGCCGAGGACCGCCCGGAGCCCGCCCTCACGACTTTTCGCGATCGCCGCGCCGAGCGCATCAAGCAGCTTTCGCTCCTCATCGTCGGCGGCGCGCTGGCGGAGCGTTGCGAGGGCTGCGGGCATTCGCGTGGCGTCGACGGCGGCCTGCTTCTCCAGTGCCTCGACCATCAGCTCGTTGGTCGCCGCGAGCGTCGCCAATACCGTCGCCCGCTGCCGTTCGAGCCCGCGGCCGACGATGTCGAGGCTTACCAGGCCCTTCATTCGCCGCTCCTGCAGCGCGCCCATGCGGTCGGCCACCCGGTCGTTGGCCCACAGCGCGAGGGCTCCGATCGCTGTCGTTACCAGCGTGGCACCAATCACCAACGCGATCAGCCGAGTGCGAAGCGACCACTGTCTCATCAGCACTCCAGAATTCGCGGTGTGGGATGACCGAATCTAGGGGAGCCGCGTGACATTGGTGTGACATCGGGGTGACCGCGGCCGTCACAGGATTGCAGCAGTAACTGCCCACCATCGGCATAGCCAGTCTCTCTGCCACCACCGCCGGAAATCGCGCATGAAAACCAACCCCTCCTTCAGCCTCGACGTCGCGGTGCTCGACGACATCCTGCGTCATGCCCGTCCCCTCGGCCACCACGAGGATGCCGAGACCCTCAACCTCGGATTCGGCTTTCTCTACTACGGGCTCATCCGGGCGCTGCGCCCGCGCCACGTCGCCGTGATCGGCTCGGGGTTCGGGTTCAGCGTCGTCTGCCTCGCGCTCGCGCTGAAGGACAATGGCGTGGGGCAGGTGAGCTTCGTCGACCCGTCCTACTCGTTGTTGCGCAACGGGCCGCTGCGAACCGTGGGCGGCACCTCGCAGTGGGACGACCCGGTGCGCGTACGCGCGCATTTCGCGCGCTTCGGCGTGGCCGACCAGGTGGTCCATTTCAAGATGGAGAGCACCGAGTTCTTCGAGACCTACGACGACCGCGACCTTTCTCCGATCGACGTGGCATTCATCGACGGCAACCATTCGTTCGCCGACGTGCGCGGCGATTTCATTGCCGTGTTGCGGCGCGCGCGCCGCAACAGCTACCTGCTGCTGCACGACACCAACATCTTCGTGCGCGAGTTGGTGGGCCACGCGGGCGTGAAGCGGTGGCTCAAGGTCGTCAAGCGGGACTCGGACTTCTTCGAGGTGGTCGACTTCCCGTTTTCCTCCGGCGTAGCCCTCGTGCGCGTGCTGCGCGACGGCCCTTGGCACCCCGGGGTCTGATCCTCACCGGCGCGCTGGCGGTGCTGGTCGCCGCCGGAGCCGGCTACGCTTTTTGGCGCGGCGTCTGGTTCTACCGCAACCCGCCACGCGTCCCGGCGTCGCTGGAGGGACTGGTGAGCCCCGCCGACGGCACGGTGGTGTACGTGAAGAAGGTCGCGCCGGGCGACGAGGTGGTGGTCATCAAGGAGGGGGTGAGCGCTACGGTGCGCGACATCGTGCGCGAGGATCTCGCGGAGACCAAGCTGGTGATCGGGATCTTCATGAGCCCGTTCGACGTGCACTACAACCGCGCCCCGCTCGATGCGCGCGTGGCCTTCGTTCGCCGCCACCCGGCAGCCGGCCGCAATGTCCACATGGGTGCGATGCACTGGCGCAGCCTCCTCGGGCTCGAGCCGCGCTACGCCGGCAGCATGCACATCGTGCAGAACGAGCGTGCCGTCACCGCCTTCGCCGGGAGCTACCGTGGCGATTCCCTGCAGTGCTACGTGGTGCAGATCGGCGCCCTCACCGTGAACGGCATCGACAGCTATGTAGCGCCCGGGCAGCCAATCGCGCGCGGCGCGGTGTTCGGAATGATCCGGATCGGCTCCCAGGTCGACCTGGTGGTGCCGTGGCGCGAGGGATTCGAGGTCGAAGTGCGGCCCGGCGACGTGGTTCGCGCGGGAGAAACCATCCTCGTCCGCTAGGGGGCACCTCAGCGCTTCACGCGGGCGAAGTTGGCGTCGAGGAAGTAATCCAGGTCTGATTTGCGGAAGGGAGGCAGGCCGGGATAGCGATCCAGGCATTCCTGCAGCGCGGTGCGGGCGTGCTCATTGCCCGTCAGCCGCCGGGTCACGAGGTAGCGCTCGAAGTAGCGGGCGAGGTCCCACTCCTCGTTCCAGGAGACGCTGACGCGGTCGATGCGCGGGGCTGTCGTGCTCATCGGGCGGCGGGTTCCATGGCGTGGCGATGGCGGAAAGGAACCATGGTCCGCCGCGACTCTTTCCGATTCATGACAGGCAGGGAGATCAATCTGAAACATCGGCGCGGTAGCCTCGCGGCCATGTTCCAGCTCGAAGATGTCCTGGAGTCGAAATTCCCGGCCTTTGGCCACCAGTCGCCGGTGATTCAGCGTCCCATGCTGGCGATGCTGAAGAAGCTGCTGCGCGAGGACGACGTGAACGACGTGCTCGCGCAGTGCGCGGGCCTGCAGGACTTCGAGTTCGTCGACAAGATCCTCGAGATCTTCAACCTGAGCTACAAGGTGATCGACCGCGAGCTGGACAACATCCCGGCCGAGGGGCGCGTCGTGATTGTCGCCAACCATCCGCTGGGACTGCTCGACGGATTCGCGCTCCTCAAGCTCGTGGGCAAGGTCCGCCGCGACGTGCGCATCGTGGTGAACGACGTGCTGATGCACTTCAAGCCGATGCACGGCCTGCTGCTTCCGGTGGTCAGCTTCGGCGAAGGCAGCAACCGCGCCAACGTCGAGGCGATCCACGCCGCGCTCGACAACGACGAGGCGGTGATCATCTTCCCCAGCGGCGAGGTTTCGCGCGCAGGGCCGATGGGCATCCGCGACGGCCGCTGGCGCGGCGGGTTCCTGCGTTTTGCCGAGCAGGCGCGCGCACCACTCCTGCCGGTGCACGTAGGCGGGCGCAACTCCGCGCTCTTCTACGGCGTGTCCACCCTGTTCCGCCCGCTCTCGACCCTGATGCTGCTGCGCGAGCCCCATGGCCAGCGCAATGCGACGCTGCCGATCCGAGTGGGCGAGATGATTCCGTGGAAGGAAGTCGCCTCGCTCGACCTGCCGCGCGACCAGAAGATCGAGCGCATCAGCCGCGAGGTCTATCGCATCGGCAAGAACCGGGTCGTGGGCTTTCGCACCGAGAAGCCGATCGCGCGTCCCGAAGAGCGCCTGACGCTTCGCCGGGAGCTGCACCGCGCCCAGCGCATCGGGCAGACCGGCGACGGCAAGCAGATCTATCTGTTCGACGCTACCGCCAACAGCGCCGTGATGCGAGAGCTGGGGCGCCTGCGCGAAGTGGCGTTTCGCCAGGTGGGCGAGGGTACCGGCAAGCGCCGCGACATCGATGCCTTCGACGCCTGGTACCGCCACGTGATCCTCTGGGATGAAGCCGAGCTGCAGATCGTGGGCGCCTATCGCATCGGAGAAGTCGGAAAGATCCTGGCGGAGCGCGGCCCCGAAGGACTCTATACCCATGGCCTCTTCGTTCTGGGCGACGGGCTGCGCGCGCACCTGGCCCAATCCCTCGAACTCGGGAGGAGCTTCGTGCAGCCGCGCTACCAGGGCATGCGGGCGCTCGAGTATCTCTGGTACGGCATCGGCGCCTACCTCGCCACCCGGCCCGACGTGCGCTACCTCTTCGGGCCGGTGAGCCTGAGCGCCGCGTATCCGGTGCGCACGCGCCGCATGCTGGTGTATTTCTATCGCCGTTACTTCGGCACGCCCGAGCGCTTCGCCGAACCGCTGACGCCGTTCGAGATTCCCGAGGAAGACGAAGCCGAGTTCGCCCGCATCATGCCGGGGGCCGACTACGCGACCGATTTCCGCGAGCTGAAGCAGCAGCTCTCGCAACAGGGCCTCGCCGTGCCGACGCTCTACAAGCAGTACGCCGATCTCTGCGACGTGGGCGGAACCCGCTTCCTGGGCTTCAACGTGGACGCCGCCTTCGCCAACTGCGTCGACGGATTGGTGTGGGTGGACCTGCTGCGGCTGAAGCCCGGCAAGCGCAGCCGCTACCTGGGCGAGGGCAGTCGCCTCGCCGAGGCCGCACCCGAGTTGCTCAGGACGGCCTGAGCCAACGCTCAACCTGCGTCGCCACCCAGCGGCCGTCGTCCAGCGTGAGGTCGTGGCCCGCGGTGGGGTGCATGGCGAAGGGTACCCCCCAGTTCCGCGCCAGGCTCTCCGAGCAGCGCGGCTCGACCAGGCGATCACCGGCTCCGGCGAGGACCAGCATCGGGACTGAAGGGGCGGTGTCCGGGGCACGGTAGCGCGCTGCGGCGACCAGCTGGCGCAGCACATTCATGCGTCGCACGGGCCGCTCCGCGCCGAACCGGATCCACTCGTCGACGATCGCGCCGTGCGCGCCGTAAGCCGTGCTCGTCAGCTGGAGGATGGCGCTTTCCCGCGCACGCACGTCACGCCCGCACACCAGGCGCAGCAACGTTGCGTAGTTGCGCGGCTTGAGCCGCTCGTGGAAGGCGCTGAACGGCCGCACGCTGGTATTGAGGAGCACGCAGCCGGCCACTTCTTGCGGATACTTGCGCGACCACTCGATGCACGTCATGGCGCCCAGCGACAGGCCCAGCAGGTGAAGAGGCTGCGCAATGCCGCGAGCCGCGAGACCCGCACGGCAGTGCGCCACCAGGCCCGCGACATTCGTGGAGCTGGCGGCGGCGTGGGAGGCGCCGTTACCCGGAAGATCGAGCGCGATCACCTCGGCACCGGGAAGGGCTGCGCGAAGTTGCGACGGAAATTCGCCCCAGTGACGTGTCTCGCGTCCCCAGCCGCGCAACAGGATCCAGGTGCTCACGCCGCGCGCCCGAACCAGCACTCGAGCGCGGTGCGCTCGTGGCGCGAACGCTCGGCGCCCGCCGGCAGCCAGTCGCGATAGGTATGCGCGGCGCGGCAGAGGAAGCCCAGCCACACGAAGTGGTTGCGCCGCACCCGCAACAGGCGGTCGGCGGGAATCGGGTTGAAGATGCCCGCGCGCGACAGTATCTGCCGCGGGCTCTTGCGGATCCAGCGCCACGAGCCCATCTCGAGGGTCAGCGGCAGGAACACGCGCCGCGACCCTTCGGCCTCGAGGCTCAAGTAGTCCCACAGGTCGCCGTGGGTCAGGTACTGGCGGCACTGGGGCTCGATCCGGTATGCATGGTTCGGATAGCTGCGCTCGAACATCGCGGTCAGCGCGTGCACCTCGGCCAGCCGCGCGAACGGCGCGCGCGTGTGGGCGTGCGGAAACCAGATTCGATCGCGCATGCCGAAGCCCGAGTGGCAGTCGAGCGTGATGCTGAAGGGGTGCGAGAGCAGCTCGGTGCGCGCCACTTCGCATACGGCGCTGCTCTCGTCTTCCATCGGGGCGCCTTCGGCGCCGCGGTAGAACGGCAGGCGCGCGCTGATGCGCTGCCCACCCATGATGAATGGCACACGCTCGCTCGACTGTACGGGCGCGTTGCGCATCAGGTCGACGCCGTTGGCGTTGGAGCGCGTGCGCCCCCTCATCCCCGCCGGGTTCACGATCGGCACGAAGACCAGCCGCATCGCCTTCAACTGCGCATGGAGCAATTCGTCCCAGTGAAGGCGTGCCACCAGCGAGCCGAGGAAAGACAACAGGACCTGGCTGCCGATGCGCTCCAGTCCATGCACGCCGCCGAAAAATCCGACCGCAGGGACGTCCGGCGACGGATTGCCCAGGCAGATCACATGGACCGGGAGGCGCTCTCCCGCATTCCCGGTTTCGCACGCAGTGCGCACTTCGAGGTGCGCGCCACCGGCCTCGATGATCCGGTAGAGCTCATCGAGTTCGGGTAGCGGCGGCGCAGGCATGCGCGAAGCATAGCCGAACGCGCCCATGGGGCGCGTGTCGTGAAGTGGTCACTTTGCCAAGCGAAGATGCGTCTGTGCCGCTCGCATCACCTCCTCGGGGCGGCGCATTTCGGCTCCATCGCCCGCTCCCCCAGCGGGCTTTTTTTTAGGCGTCACCAAACGGTCATGCGGCTGAAATGTTTCTGACTTGTCGAGGACGGACAATCGGTTGGCAATGAAAGCTGCGATTTCACCTCAACAAGAGATCACGCGCCTGGCGGCCCCTGACCCCGACGGCGACGACGACCGGCCGACGCTGCGTTTCCGCACCATCTTCATCTCCGACGTGCACCTCGGCACTCCCGGCTGCCAGGCCCACCACCTGCTCGACTTCCTGCGCCACACCGAAAGCCGCGAGCTGTATCTGGTGGGCGACATCATCGATGGTTGGCAGTTGAAGCGCCGCTGGTATTGGAACCAGGCGCACAACGACGTGATCCAGAAGGTGCTGCGCAAGGCGCGCAAGGGCAC
>JANNKG010000370.1:0-7167 GCA_031396185.1 Burkholderiales bacterium
CGGTGACGAACACGTTGGTGAGGGTGATCGTGTAGTACTCGCTCGTCGTTGCCTTGCTGTCGGAGCGGAACGAGATCACGCCGTCCTTGAAAGGCACCCCGGTGGCGACGCCCTTGAGCAGCAGCGGGCTCGACTTGTCGATGCTCTTCATCAGGGTGATTGCGCCGCACTGCACCTTGCCCACGCTAGCGCCTCCCCCGCCGCTCCCGAACTCGACGGAATTGATGAACGACTGGGTGAAGGAGAGGATCTCGATGTGGTCCTTGTGCTTGGCGTCGGTCGACTCGCCCTTGATGTCCCCGAGTTTCAGAAACGTCTCCGCCAGCCCTGGCGCCGGTGCGGCAACCATCGCCGTGGCTGCCACCGCAAACGCGCCCTTGAGCAGCGGGCGCCTGAACCTGCCTTCCACCGTCTTGCCTGCCTTCGAATCTGGCATCGTTGTTTCCCCTTGAAAGTGCGAGAGCGCGGATCCGCGAACCCGCCGCTATACTAGGCCGATCCGGCACGGGCTTCAATCGCCACTCCCATGGCGAGCAACCGTGCGCCGAACGTCATCCGTGACCGCCTACGACGAGGTTTCCTACACTGGTCGCCCGTATGCCGACTCGCACCCCGAGCGGCTGGCGACAATGGCCACGTTGTGCGGCGTGTTGCCCGCGGCCATCGAGCGTTGCCGCGTGCTCGAAGTCGCCTGCGGTGACGCGGCCAACCTCATTCCCATGGCGTACGCACTTCCGGAAAGCGAATTCGTCGGCTTCGACCTCGCGGCACAGCCGATCGAGGCGGGCCGGCGCCTCGCGGCGCGGATCGGCCTGGCGAACATCGCGCTATCGCAACTCGACCTCGCGGATTTCCCCGCCAATGCCGGGAGGTTCGACTACATCATCGCGCACGGCCTGTACTCGTGGATCCCGGCCGCGGCGCGCGACCAGCTCCTCGCGCTGATTTCCCGGCACCTCGCTGCGCGCGGCGTCGCGTTCGTCAGCTACAACGTCTACCCCGGCTGCTACGTGCGCCGCATGGTGTGGGAGATGCTTCGCTTCCATACCCAACCGCTGGTCGAGCCTGCGGAGCGCGTTGCCGAGGCGCAGGGGTTCGCACGGCTGATCGCCGAGGGCCGGACCACCGATGACGTCTACACGGCGCTCATGAGGTCGGAGCTCGCGCGCTTCTCGTCACGCGACGCAGGCTTCCTCTTCCACGACGACCTCGCCGAGGTGAACGAGCCCTGCTACTTCCACGAATTCGTCGCGCACGCGGAAAACCATCGCCTGCAATTCCTGTGCGAAGCGGAACTGGTGGCGACGTCCTATATCGGGCTCACGGCCGAAGTCAGGCAGGTGATGGAGGCCCTCGACCCGCTTGCGCGCGAGCAGTATCTGGACTTCGCCAAATGCCGCCGCTTCCGGCAGACGTTGCTTTGCCACGAGGATGTGGCGATCGAACGCCGGCCCGGGCTGGAGAAGATCGCCGGATTCCGATTCCTGTCGCGGCGCCGGGGTCTCGCCGGCGAATCCGCCGCGGTGGTACCGCCGCAGCGCGAGGAAGCGCTTCCCAGGGCCATCCTCGAGGCGCTCGACGCCTCCGCTCCCGGCGCGCTTTCGGTCGACGACCTTGCCGCGCGAATCCCCGCGTCGGACCGCGACGACCTGCGGCAGCTGTGCCTCGCCGCAGCCCAGGCGGGCGCGATCCAGTTGCACCTCCACGCGCCGGACCTCGCGACCACGCTGGGCAGGCGCCCGATGGCAAGCGCGGTAGCACGGGCCCAGGTCGAGCACGGCAAGAGCGTCACCAACCTGCGCCACGCCGCAGTGGACCTCGATGACGAACTGGTGCGCAGGATGCTGCCGTTGCTTGACGGGACGCGCGACATCGACGCGATTGCATCGGCTTTGGGCGAGCCCGCGGACGTAATCGGGCCGCGCCTCCGGCACCTGGCGAAGCTCGCGTTGCTCGTCTAGACCGCGCTGCTAGGCGTCCAGCAGGGGCTTGCTGGCCACTGGTGCGATGCGGCCTGGCTCCCAGTTTTCGACGGCTTGAGCGAGGATCTCCGCGGGAAGGCGCGACTGGGCGGCCGGTTGCCCGAGAAACGCCAGCGCCGCGGCGAGCAGCTCCGCGGCGTTGGAGCCGTCGATGGCCGGGGCAAGCGTCTGCTTCGAGAGCTTCTCACCGCGCTCGTTGGCCACGACGGGAACATGAAGGTAACGCGGCGTGGAATAACCGAGGGCGCGGGTGAGCGCGATCTGCCGCGGCGTGGACCACAGCAGGTCGGCACCACGAACCACGTCCGTCACGCCCTGCGCGGCATCGTCCACCACCACCGCCAGCTGGTAGGCGTGCAGCCCGTCGCGGCGCTTGAGGATGTAGTCCCCGATCTCGCGTCCCACGCTTTGGCCGATCGCGCCTTGCACCCGGTCCACGAAGGTGACGGGATCTTCGCCGGCGCGCATGCGCTCCGATGCGGGAGCGCCCTTGGGGACGCCGAGCAAGCGGCAGGTCCCGGGGTAGATCGCGCCCTCGAGCCCGGGAACTCCCGAGTCGGCGACTTCCTTGCGCGAGCACTTGCAGCGATAGGTGAGCGCACGGGCGCGCAAGCTGGCGAGCGCGGATTCATAGAGCGAAGTGCGCTGGCTCTGCCAGGCGATCTCGCCATCCCAGTGCAGGGCCATGGCTTCGAGGGTTCGCAGGATCGTGTCCGCCGCGCCGGGAATGGCACGCGTCGCGTCGACGTCCTCGATGCGCACGAGCCACCGGCCGCCGGCCGCGCGCGCATCGAGCCAGCTTGCCAGGGCCGCTACCAGCGAGCCGAAATGCAGCGGGCCGGTCGGCGACGGCGCGAAGCGGCCGACATACGGCGCGTCGGTCACGACAGCAGTTCGGCGGCCACGAGCGGGTCCTCGAGGCGCGACACGAACCACTGGAGTGCCTTGCCTTCCTGTCCCGGTCGCCACGCCGCCAAGGCCTCGGCGCCCGGCCGTGCGCCGACCACCGGAAGGATGCGCAGCCGGCCCGCGGCGGCCTCGCGCTCCGCCACCCAGCGCGGCAGGAAGCCCACGCCGAGTCCCGCGACCTGGGCCGCCGCCTTCGCCTCCATCGACGGGACCGACAGCGTGTCCTGGCCCGAGAGCAAGCCCACGGTGCGAGGCGGCAGCAGGCGCGAGCTATCGGCAACGCTCACCGCGCGGTGCCGCAGGATCGTGGCGTCTACCAGCGGCTGCGTCTCCTTGCAGATGGGATGGAACGGAGCCGCCGCGAACACCATCTCCACCCGCCCGATTACGCGCGTGGCGTAGTTGCGTCCCGCGGGCGGATCGCCGGAGGCGCCGATCACCAGGTCGGCGCGGCCCGAGGCGAGTGCATCCCACGTGCCGCCGAGCACCTCGCTCGACAATCGCAGGCGCGTTCCGGTCGCCTCGCGGTAGAAGTCCTCGACCTGGCGATAAAGCTGGCTGATTCCCACGATCGTATCCACGGCGATGCGCAGCTCCGACTCCCAGCCCTTGGCCACCTGCTGCACCCGGCATTCGAGGTCGGCTGCGGCACTGAGCAGCCGTCGCCCCTCGGCAAGCAACTCACGGCCGGCGGCGGTGAGCACCGCCCGGTGGCCACTGCGGTCGAACAGATCGACGCCCAGACTCTCTTCGAGCTGCCGGACGGAGTAAGTGATTGCTGACGGAACCCGATGGAGTTCAGTGGCGGCGGAGGCGAAGGACCCCTTCCGGTCGATCGCGTCCAGGACCTCGATCGCTTCAAGCGAAAGGCGCATATTCAGTAAAATTGACGAAGTGAGTTGAAATTCTTCGCTATCAAATACAAAAACTGAACCCCATCATACGCTTCAGTGATTCAACAACTAACGCCAGGACAGCCCAATATGATGCAGATTCGCCGTAGCCAGGAACGGGGCCATGCTGAGCACGGCTGGCTCGACTCCTTCCATACCTTCTCCTTCGCCGGTTACCAGGACCCCGAACACATGGGTTACGGGGCGCTACGCGTCATCAACGAGGACCGGGTCCAGGCCGGCAAGGGATTCGGCACCCACAGCCATCGCGACATGGAGATCATCAGTTACGTGCTCGACGGTGGCCTCTCGCACAAGGATTCGATGGGCAACGGCTCGGTGATCCGCCGCGGAGACGTGCAGCGCATGAGCGCGGGCACCGGTGTTTCCCATAGCGAGTTCAATGCTTCCGACCGGGACCCGGTGCATTTCCTCCAGATCTGGATCGAGCCGAGCGTGCGCGGGGTGAAACCCAGCTACGAGGAAAAGAAATTCGACGATGCGTCCAAGCGCGGCAACTTGCGCCTGATCGCCTCGCCCGACGGCCGCGACGGCTCGGTCACCATTCACCAGGACGCCAACCTCTACGCCGCCCTCATCGATGGCAGCGAGTCGGCGGCGTTCGACCTGAAACCCGGGCGCAAGGTATACGTGCACGTGATCAAGGGGGAGGTCGAGGTGAACGGGCAGCCCCTCGCCACGGGAGATGCGATCAAGCTCGGCGGCGAGAGCCAGGTGCGCATCGAGCACGGCCGCGGCGCCGAAATCCTGCTATTCGATCTCGCCTGACCTCGTTTCACAACAGGAGAAAAACTCATGAATTCCAACACCCTCAACGTCGCGGCGCTCGTCGGCCGCATCCTGCTCGCCCTGCTCTTCGTGATCGCCGGATTCGGCAAGATTGCCGGCTTCGACGCCACCGTGGGCTACATGGCCTCGAAGGGCCTGCCGATGCCGCAGGTCCTGCTGGTGCTGACCATCCTGCTCGAACTGGGCGGCGGACTACTTCTCATCATCGGTTGGAAGGTGCGCTGGGTGACCCTCGCCTTCTTCCTGTGGCTCATCCCCACCACGCTGATCTTCCACAAGTTCTGGGGGATCGAAGCCGCCCAGGTGCAGAACCAGATGAACCACTTCCTGAAGAACGTCTCGATCATGGGCGGCATGCTGCTGCTGTGGGCATCGGGCCCCGGCGCGTACAGCGTGGACAAGAAATGAGCACCGTGGCCGCAGTCCTCTCCAGTCGCGCGGTCGAACGCGTAGCCGACTCCGAGTTGGCGAACGTGGGCACCTTCACCGTGCGCCGTGCGCTTCCCGACCGCCATCGTCATGCGGTGGGGCCGTGGGTGTTTCTCGACCATTTCGGCCCGTTTCGCGTAAAGCCGGGGCAGGATGGCGTGGGTCCGCATCCCCATGCGGGGATCGAAACCGTCACCTACCTGCTGTCGGGACGCCAGCAGCATCGCGATTCAGCCGGCCACACCGGCATTGTCAATGCGGGCGGGGCGCAGTGGATGACCGCGGGGCGAGGGATCATCCACGCCGAAACGCCGGTACCGCTCACCGAGGCGGAACACACGGTGCACGGCATCCAGCTATGGACCACTCTCCCGAGGCTGCTCAAGACGTCGCCGCCGCGCTACCAGAACCTCACCGCAGACACGGTGGCGATCGTGCAGCGCCCGGGTGCCACGGTCCGCGTCGTGGGCGGAACCCTGGCGGGCGTCACGGGGCCGGGTGAGATCGTGATGCCTCTCGTGGTGGCCCACGTCACCGTCGAGCCGGGCACGAGCTTCGCTGAACCGGTGCCGGAATCCTTCGAGATGGCCGCATATGTGATCGACGGCGAGGGCCGCTTCGGCGAGTCGCGCGCGAGCACCGGTCAGCTCGTGCTTTGGGAAGGCGATGGCGCGAGCGTGCGTTTCGACAACAGCGGATCGACGCCGCTCGAGGTGTTGCTGATCGGCGGCACGCCGGCCGAGGGCCCGCTCGTCTTCCACGGGCCGTTTGTGATGAACAACGTTGAGCAGGTGCGCGCCGCCGAAATTGCCTTCCGCACCGGGCGCATGGGCGAGCTGGCGGAGCGCTGATCGATGGCCCGAATCCTCGTCTTCTCCGGGAGCGCGCGCCGTGAATCGCTCAACAAGAAGCTCGCGCGGGTGGCCGCGGATGCGGCGCGCGCCGCCGGCGGCGCGGTGACCCTCATCGACCTCGACGACTACCCGATGCCGCTCTACCACGGTGACCTCGAAGCCGCCGAGGGCATGCCGGAGAACGCGCGCAAGCTGCGCGGCCTCTTCATGGAGCACGATGCGCTCTTCATCTCGTCGCCCGAGAACAACCAGTCGATCTCCGCGCTGCTGAAGAACGTGATCGACTGGCTGTCGCGCGACCTGGGCGATGGCAAGGGCGTGAATAGCGGCCTCGCTCCCTATCGCGGCAAGGTCGCGGGAATCATGAACGCGACTCCGGGCCCTTACGGCGGAGTGCGGCACCTCGTCCACCTGCGCCAGGTCCTGTCGGGCCTTGGAGTCATCGTCCTGCCGGCACAGGTGCAGCTGGCACGCGCCGACCACGCGTTCGACGCGCAGGGTGTCCTCAAGGACGAACCCGCCGCCAGGGCGGTGAATTCCCTCGCGAAGCGCCTGGTCGAGATGGCGGAGAAGTTGAAACAGCCGTGACCGCGCCCCATGTGGATGCAGGATTGCCGGCCACTATCGGGCGCATTGAAAAATACGATTGGCTGGGGGAACCGCTTTCGGTCAAGCTGTCCAAATACCCCTAGAGGAGCGAGACATGGCCAGGACCGTCGCACAACCGATGATCGACATCGGCATTTCGGAAAAGGACCGCCAGAGGATCGCCGAGGGCCTGTCGCGCCTGCTCGCGGACAATTTCTCGCTCTACATGAAGACCCATAATTTCCACTGGAACGTGAAGGGCCCGATGTTCCAGACGCTCCACGTGATGTTCGAGCAGCAGTACAACGAGCTGTGGATCGCCCTCGATGCAATCGCCGAGCGCATCCGCGCCCTCGGCTTCGCGGCGCCGGGCACGACCTCGGAATATGCGAAGCTCTCGTCCATCTCCGAGACCGCCGGCGTGCCCGACGCGAAGGAGATGGTGCGGATCCTGGTGCAGGGCCACGAGGCGGTCGCCCGGACCGCGCGCAAGATCTTTCCGGCCGTCGAGAAGGCAAGCGACGAGCCGACCGCGGACCTGCTGACGCAGCGCATGCAGGTGCACGAGAAAACCGCGTGGATGCTGCGCTCGTTGCTGGAGGGTTGAATGGCCGTTGTCGAACTTACGAAGGAAAACTTCGAGCAGGTGATCACCTCGAATCCCACGGTTGTCGTCGATTACTGGGCGCCGTGGTGCGGTCC
>JANNKG010000372.1:0-4665 GCA_031396185.1 Burkholderiales bacterium
ACATCGTGCGCGGCGAGCCGATCAAGCTGGTCGACGGCGGCGCGCAGAAACGCGCCTTCACCTACATCGACGACGGCAACGACGCGCTGATGCGCATCAACGAGAACCGCGGCGGCGTGGCAAGCGGGCAGATCTACAACATCGGCAACCCGAAGAACAACTTTTCGGTGCGCGAGCTGGCGACGATGATGCTCGAGCTCGCGAGGTCGTACCCTGAGTATCGGGACAATGCCGCCCGCGTGCAGCTGCAGGAGGTCACCTCCAGCGACTATTACGGCAAGGGTTACCAGGACGTGCAGAACCGCGTACCCGCCATTGCCAACACCTCGAAGGACCTGGGGTGGGCGCCCAAGGTCGACATGGCCACGGCGCTGCGGCACATCTTCGATGCCTACCGCGGCCAGCTCGACGACGCCCGCGCCCTCGCGAGCTAGAATCCCCCCATGGACGAGAAACCGCTGGTCGGCGTGGTGATGGGATCCCAGAGCGATTGGGACGTGATGCAGCACGCGGTGCGCGTCCTCAAGGACTTTGGCGTCGCCTGCGAGGCGCGCGTGGTCTCCGCACATCGCACCCCGGACACGATGTTCGAGTATGCCGAAGGCGCCCGCAGCCGCGGGCTCGCCTGCATCATCGCCGGCGCGGGTGGGGCCGCCCACCTGCCGGGCATGCTCGCCTCGAAGACCACGTTGCCGGTGCTCGGGGTGCCGGTGCCCTCGCGCCACCTCGCCGGGCAGGATTCGCTCTATTCGATCGTGCAGATGCCCAAGGGCATCCCGGTGGCGACCTTTGCCATCGGCGAAGCGGGAGCGGCGAATGCGGGGCTCTTCGCGGTGAGCCTTCTCGCGGCGTCGGACGCGGGCCTGGTCGACAAGCTGGCGCAGTACCGCGAGAAGCTGCGCGAGCAGGTTGCAGCGATGCAATTGCCGGATGTCCTGTGATGTCGCGTCGATCGGCGCGGCGGCGACGCGAAGTGCCGTGATTCTTCCGGGGGCGACGCTCGGGCTGCTCGGCGGCGGGCAGCTGGGCCGGATGTTCACGGTTGCCGCGCGCACGCTGGGGTATCGGGTAACGGTCCTGGATCCCGACCCGTTGTCGCCCGCAGCGGAGTTCGCCACCGGGCACTTGAACACCGACTACACCGATCCCGCCTCGCTCGAGGAGCTCGCCCGCACCTGCGCGGCGGTCACCACCGAGTTCGAGAATGCGCCCGCCGATGCGCTCGATGCGATTGGGACGCGTACCGTGGTACGCCCGCGCGGCGCCTCGGTAGCGGTGGCTCAGGACCGCCGCCGCGAGAAAGGGTTTTTCGCCGAGCGCGGCTTTCCGACCGGTGCTTGGGCGGTGATCGCCTCGCCCGCCGATTTTGCCGCGGCGCTCGCGGGCGTGAAGCTGCCGGCGTTGCTGAAGACGGCGCGCCTGGGATATGACGGCAAGGGGCAGGCGCGCATCGCGAACCCCGGCGACCTCGCCACCACCTTCGCGTCGTGGGGGGGGGTGCCTTGCGTGCTTGAAGAATTCCTCGCCCTCGAGTGCGAGGTTTCCGTGGTCCTTGCGCGCGGAGAATCGGGCGAGATCGCGGTATTCCCCGTCACCGAGAACCGCCACGCCGGTGGAATCCTCGACGTGAGCATCGCGCCGGCCCGCATCCCGGGGCCGCTGGCCCACGAAGCCGCCGACCTCGCGACCCGGCTGGCGCACGCCCTCGACTACGTGGGGGTGATCGCCGTCGAGATGTTCGTCGTGGGAGGGCGGTTGCTGCTGAACGAGATCGCGCCGCGTCCCCATAACAGCGGCCACTACACGATCGATGCTTGCCGCACGTCGCAGTTCGAGCAGCAGGTACGCGTCCTGTGCGGCTTGCCGCTGGGGGATCCCTCCCAGCACACCCCGGCGGTCATGGTGAACTTGCTCGGCGACATCTGGCGTGGCGGCGAGCCCGATTGGGCCGCGGTCCTGCGGCATCCAGGAGCCCACCTCCACCTGTACGGCAAGCGCGAGACCCGTCCGGGACGCAAGATGGGCCACGTGACGGTGTGCGAATCGACGCCGCAGCGCACCCTCGAAGTGGCCCTGGCCATCCGGCGCGATCTCGGCATCGGCACGCCGGGCGAATCGGTCTAGCGCCCTCCGTGCCCCTCTGGTTCGGCTCGCGCGCCCGCCCCACATCGCGAGCCATCGACCCGGCCCTCTGGCGCGAGGCCACCGCCACCTGGCTTTTCATGCGCGGGTTGAGCGCGGCGGACGACGCCCGCCTCAGGTCGCTCGCCGAGCGTTTCCTCGCGGGGAAGCACTTCTCGGGCATTCACGGCCTCGAGGTCACGGCCCCGATGCAGGTCGAGATCGCGGCACAGGCGTGCATCCTGGTGCTGGAGCTCGGCATCGAGTGGTACGAGGGATGGTCAGAGATCATCGTCTATCCGAGCCAGTTCGCGCCCGAGCGCGAAGAGGTCGACGAGGCGGGCGTGGTGCACCTCACCAACGATCCGATGAGCGGCGAGGCATGGCTCGGCGGTCCCGTGGTCCTCTCGTATGAGGACGTCGCCCTGGCGGCGGACGCCCAGCAGCGCGTGGCCGGCTACAACGTCGTCATTCATGAGTTTGCCCACAAGCTCGACATGCGCAATGGCGATCCCAACGGTTTTCCGCCCCTGCACCCCGGCATGAGCTCGACCGCCTGGAAGGCCGCGTTCGCCACCGCCTACGAGGATTTCGTCGCGAGAGTCGCTGCGGCGGAGCGTCTCTCGGAGCGACGCATGAACGCTTCTCTCGACGCACTGCCGATCGATCCATACGCGGCAGAGAGCCCCTCGGAATTCTTCGCGGTAGCGTCGGAGGCATTTTTCGAAACGCCCGAGCAGCTCACGCCGGCCTATCCGGCGGTTTACGACCAGCTGCGCCTCTTCTACCGCCAGGACCCCCAGGCACGCCTCGAAAAAAACAGGGACGGACCCTGATTCTCCGCAGCGCGGGGAATCAGGGTCCGTCCCTGGATTTGGTCCTCCCGGCTTTGGTCCGAGGTTACTTCTCGAGGTCTTTCCGGCCGTCGGTGTCCGCGGCGTTGCCATCGGGAGAGGCACCCTCGCCACGGGACTTGCTGCGGCCGATGCGCTCAGCGTCCTCCATCTCCTGCTTTTCGGCGGCGCTGCGCGGCGCGGCATCGCGGGCTTCACGCTCGATGTCGTGGTTTTCGACGTGCTCCTTCACGCCCTCGTTGTACTGGCGGGTGGCCTTGTAATTGCCTTCGCCGTACTGCTGGCCTTCGCCGGGCTGCGCTTGCTGCTGTTGCCCGCCGCCCTTTTGATCCTGGCCCTGCTGCTTCTTGTCGCTGGATTTCGGATTCATCACTGGGTCCTTTCGGTCTTGCCGTCGTTGGCGCGCTTTCCTTCTTCCGGAGTCTTCGCGATTTCCTCGGATTTCTGCGAAGGCTTGGCGGCGAGGTTGGAGTGGTCGTTCGCCTGGCCGGGCTGCGGCATCGCCTTGTCCTCGACCGACTTGGTGACTTCCGTCGTATTGCTGCTGACGGCCGTGGTACCGGACGGGTCGCCGGTGGGCTGCGCCGGGGCGGTGCCGATCACGACGGCCGAGGGGCTGGCATTGGCCGCCGGGGGAGTCTTGGCATTGGTATTCGACAGGCGATCGCCGCAAGCGCTCAGGCCGGCGATCACGAACATGAGGGCGACGACGCGCGCGCCAGCGGCGGCCCAAACGGTGTGGTTCATCTAGTTCTCCGAAAACGTCGCCGCGGCTCGGGCGACCATCCCTCTACCTTAGAGGGTGGGCGCAGCGAAGGTTATCGGACGGGAACAGGGTCAGACGTAGGACGAATGTCCTCGCTGCGTAGGCGCGCCTCGTGCCCTACAGGAACAGGACCGCCGGGAAGACCGCGATGGCCAGGACGATCAGGATCCATTCGCAGTTCCACCGCTTCAAGTGCCCGGTGTAGTGCAGGATGATCGAGATGATCGCGAATACATAGAAAGCGGCCAGCAACATTCTTTTTTTCTTTCGTCCCCGAGTGGTGCCGCAAGGATACCGGAAAGCCCCTCCCCGGCCTAGACCGCGTCCTCGCCGGTCTCGCCTGTACGGATGCGCACTACCTGGCCCACGTCGACCACGAAGATCTTGCCGTCGCCGATCTTGCCGGTGCGCGCGGCTTTCACGATCGCCTCCATGGCCTTGTCCAGAAGCGCATCCGCGACCACCACTTCAACCTTGACCTTCGGCAGGAAATCGACCACGTATTCGGCGCCACGATAGAGCTCGGTGTGTCCCTTCTGGCGTCCGAACCCCTTCACCTCGGTCACCGTGAGGCCGGTGACGCCGATTTCGGAGAGGGCCTCGCGCACCTCGTCCAGTTTGAACGGCTTGACGATCGCTTCGATTTTCTTCATTGCAATGCTCCGCGTCGGTGAGCGGCGGCGCGACGTCCGCTCCAACGACCGCCCCGATGCTGTTTGACCACCATGGTGTGCCCTATGATTTCGGCCGGAAGCCGGATGTTCTGGGATAACGCCAGTCCTTGCCATATGCGCGCGGCGTGATGCGCACCCCGGGCGGCGCCTGGCGGCGCTTGTACTCGTTCAGCTGGATGAGCCGTACCACCTGGCGCACCGCCGCCATGTCGTAGCCCATGCCCCCGATCTGCTCGGGCGACATGTCGCG
>JANNKG010000373.1:0-5938 GCA_031396185.1 Burkholderiales bacterium
CCAACATGGACGAGTTCGCGATGGGCTCGTCGAACGAGAACTCGTTCTTCGGGCCGGTGAGGAACCCGTGGGATACGACGGCCGTCCCCGGCGGCAGCTCGGGCGGTTCGGCGGCGGCGGTTGCGGCGCTGCTGGCACCCGCAGCGACCGGCACCGATACCGGGGGCTCGATCCGCCAGCCCGCTTCCTTCACCGGCGTGAGCGGCCTCAGGCCCACCTACGGGCGCGTATCGCGGTATGGCATGGTGGCATTCGCCTCGTCCCTCGACCAGGGCGGCCCGCTCGCGCGCAGTGCCGAGGACCTCGCCATGGTCCTGGACGTGATGGCGGGGTTCGACGCGCGCGACTCGACCTGCATGGATCGCCCTCGGGACGACTACGTGGGCGGGCTCGCCAAGGGCGTGAAGGGCCTGCGCATCGGCCTGCCGAAGGAATACTTTTCCAAGGACCTCGCGCGCGACGTGGCCGACCCGATCCTTGCGGCGATCGATGCCTACAGAAAGCTCGGTGCCACGACGGTCGAGGTGAGCCTGCCCAACCAGGCGCTCGCGGTGCCGGTCTACTACGTGCTCGCGCCGGCGGAGGCGTCCTCGAACCTTTCCCGCTACGACGGCGTGCGCTACGGCTTTCGCGCGGAGGGGTACACCGACCTGCTCGACATGTACAAGAAGACGCGTGCGCAGGGTTTCGGGGTGGAAGCAAAGCGGCGAATCCTCGTCGGCACCTACGTTCTTTCGCACGGCTATTACGACGCGTATTACCTCAAGGCGCAGAAGATCCGGCGCCTCATCGCGCGCGATTTCATCGAGGCCTTCAATAGCTGCGACGTGATCATGGGGCCCGCAACCCCCTGCGTGGCCTACGACCTGGGCTGCACCAAGGCCGGCGACTGCGTGCAGATGTACCTGGACGATCTCTATACGATTCCGATCAACCTGGCCGGCCTGCCGGGGATGTCGATTCCGTGCGGCTTCGGCAGCAAGGGGCGCCCCGTCGGGCTGCAGATCGTCGGCAATTACTGGAGCGAGGCGCTGATGCTGTCCACGGCTCACGCCTTCCAGCAGGCGACCGACTGGCATCAGAAATCACCGGCGGGGTTCATTTGAGAACGGCTTCATCACAGAGGACACAGAGGATCACAGAGGGGCACAGAGGGATCCCTCGAATGGTCAAACTCCGTAAGGCGTATGGAGTGACCCGGGCACGTCCTTGCCTTTCCTCTGTGCCCCTCTGTGATCCTCTGTGAGCTCTGTGTTGAAATCCCCTGGAATGAACTGGGAAATCGTCATTGGTCTCGAGACGCACGCACAGCTGACGACTGCGTCAAAGATTTTCTCCGGCGCATCGACGCGGTTCGGCGCGCCGCCAAACACCCAGGCTTCAGCCGTCGACCTCGCGCTTCCGGGAACGTTGCCGGTGCTGAACCGGGGCGCGGTCGAGCGCGCGATCCGCTTCGGCCTTGCGGTGGGCGGCAGCATCGCGCCTACCAGCGTCTTCGCGCGCAAGAATTATTTCTACCCCGACCTTCCGAAGGGCTACCAGATCAGCCAGTTCGAGTCGCCGGTGGTGTCGGGCGGCAGCCTCGCGTTCATGGTCGGCGGCGTGGAGAAGCGCGTGCGCCTCACCCGCGCGCATCTCGAGGAGGACGCCGGCAAGCTGCTCCACGAGGAATTCCAGGGCAAGAGCGGCGTCGACCTGAACCGCGCCGGGACGCCGCTCCTCGAGATCGTCTCCGAGCCCGACATGCGCTCGGCCGCCGAAGCCGTCGCCTACGCCCGCGCGGTGCATTCGCTGGTGCGCTGGATCGGGATCTGCGACGGCAACATGCAGGAGGGCTCCTTTCGCTGCGACGCCAACGTGTCGGTTCGCCGTCCCGGCGCGCCCCTCGGAACGCGCTGCGAGATCAAGAACCTCAACTCGTTTCGCTTCCTCGAGAAGGCGATCGACCACGAGGTGCGCCGCCAGGTGGAGCTGATCGAGGACGGCGGCAGGGTGGTCCAGGAGACACGGCTCTTCGATCCGGACCTGGGCGAGACGCGCCCGATGCGCTCCAAGGAAGACGCGCAGGATTACCGCTATTTTCCCGATCCAGACCTGCTGCCACTCGCGATCTCGCCGCAATGGATCGAAGAGGTGCGCCAATCGATGCCCGCCTTGCCCGAGAAGTTGCGTCACGATTTTCGCGAGGAGTTCGCGCTTTCGGCATATGACACGGTGCTGCTGACCGAAAGCCGCGAGAAGTCGGAGTATTTCAGGGAAACCCTGACGATGACGACGTCAAGCCCGAAGGTCACCGCGCATTGGGTCAATGGCGAAGTGTCAGCTCTTCACAATGATCGGAGCGCCGATTTCGAACGCCCCATGGTGCTGCCGAAACATTTGGCGAGGCTGCTGGACCGGATCGAGGACGGAACGGTGTCCGGAAAAGCCGCGAAGGAGGTGTTGCTGGCGATGGCCGACGGCGAGGGCGATGCCGACACGATCATCTTGAAGCGGGGCCTGAAACAGATCTCCGATTCGGGGGCGCTGGAAGCCGCGGTCGATGCGGTGCTTGCGGCGAACGCGAAGCAGGTCGAAGACTACCGCGCCGGCAAGGAAAAGGCCTTCAACAGCCTCGTGGGCCAGGTGATGAAGGCAACTCAGGGCAAGGCGAATCCCGCCCAGGTGAGCGAGATCCTGAAAAGGCGCCTGGCTAGTTCGCCTTCTTGACCGGTTTGGCCTCGGGCTTCGCTTCGGCCACCGGTGCATCGGCGGGCTTGGCGGAGCCGCCGGATTTCAGCGTCACCCAGCGCTTCTTGTCCACATCGAATCGGGCGCGCAACGCCGCGATTTCCTTTTCCGAGTCGGCGACGTTCTTTGCCAGGGCGAGCTTCTCGCTGCGCAGGCGCTCGAGCTCGGACGTGATCATCGCCGGCGCCTCGACCTTCTTGCCGCCGGTCGACTTGGTGCTCTTGCCGGCCTTGTAGAACTCCATCTCGTCAGCGAGCTCCTTGGTGCGCTTGTCGACCGCCGGCAGGCGCTCCTGCGCGACCTTGATGCGCGCCAGGATCGGCTGGATCGACCGGTCGCGCACCACGTCGAACTCCGACTCGGAGCTGTAGGTGGCGAGGAGGGCCAAGTCCTTGCGCTTCTGCTCGCCGGCAAGCTTGTCCGATTCCTTCTTGCGCTCGTCGGCGTCCACGCGCGCCTTCGCCTGCTCCGCAGTAAGCGACGGATCGATCTTGCGGATCACCGAGCCGCTGCGGGTGACCTCGTACATGACGACGTTCGCGCACTTGTCCGGGGGCGTGTCGCCGACGTGGGTGAGGCCTTTCTCGTCCACGCACTTGTAGGCCGCCCCGGCAGAGGACGCGAACACGATGGTTGTGGCCAGGTACAGGATGCGGACTGTCGTTTTCATTTTCATTATTTTCCCTTTAAACCCCGCATGCGAAAGCGGGTCAAGTGGCGCCGTAGCGGCGCCGGTAGTCTTCGATTCTTTCCACGTCGGCCCGCTGGTCCGCGCGCCCCGCAAGGGTGGCGAGGATGTCGGCGAGCGTCGCAATGGCAGTAACGGGCAAGGCGTGGTCCCGGATGACCTCCTGGGTCGCCGAGAGCTCGCCCTGGCCCCGCTCCTGCCGGTCCAGAGCAATTAGTATTCCAGCCGGAGTCGCGCCTGCGCCACGAATCAGCTCGATGGCCTCGCGCTTGGCGGCGCCCTCGGTGATCACGTCGTCGATGATCAGCACCCGGCCCTGCAGGGGGCTGCCCACGATATTGCCGCCCTCGCCATGGTCCTTGGCTTCCTTCCGATTGAAGCAGAACGGCACATTGTGACCGAGCCCGGCAAGCGCCACGGCGGTCGCGGCCGCCAGGGTGATGCCCTTGTACGCCGGCCCGAAGATCATGTCGAAGCCAAGGTCCGCCCCACGTTCCACTCCCTGGGGGCCCGCCCCACGTTCCACTCCTTGGGGGCACGAGGCCAGCGCCGCCCGGGCATAGTACTGGCCGAGCCCGCCCAGCTTCGCGCCGTCGCTGAACAGGCCGGCATTGAAGAAGTAGGGGGACAGCCGGCCCGCCTTGGTCTTGAATTCACCGAACTTCAGCACCCCCGCGCGGATCGAAAACTCGACGAACTCGCGCCCCAGCGTCTCCCGGTCGGGGGCGGCGGCGGGTGCAGCGGCAGCGTTCATCGGGCCGTCCAGAGGGTACGATACGCAGCTATTTTCGCATCCTTCCGCCATTCCCGCGCCGTCATTGCCGCGCAGGCGGGAACCCAGCCCAAGAAAAATCCCGTGCTCCGAATCTCAGACATCACACTTCGCCGCGGCGCCCGCGTCCTGCTCGAGTCCGCGTCGATGAACGTCCACCCCGGCCAGAAGGTCGGCCTGGTGGGCCCGAACGGCAGCGGCAAGTCGAGCCTTTTTGCCGTCGTGCGAGGCGAGATCCACGCGGACGCGGGCGATGTATCGATGCCGCCGCGGTGGGTGCTCTCGCACGTGGCGCAGGAGACGCCGGCGGTCGAGCGTCCGGCGCTCGAATTCGTCATGGACGGCGATGCGGAGCTGCGCGAGGTGGAGGCGGGCATGGCCGACTCCGACGAGGAGCACCTCGCCTTGCTGCACGCGCGATACGACGAGATCGGCGGCTACCAGGCGCGCGCCCGGGCACAGACGCTGCTCGCCGGCCTGGGCTTCGACGAGGACGCGCAGGCCCGCGAGGTGGCGCGGTTCTCCGGGGGCTGGCGCATGCGCCTGAACCTGGCGCGCGCCCTCATGTGCCGTGCCGACCTGCTGCTGCTGGACGAGCCCACCAATCACCTCGACCTGGACGCGGTCCTCTGGCTCGAGGACTGGCTGCGCGCCTTCCCCGGTGCCGTGGTGCTCATCACCCACGATCGCGAGTTTCTCGACGCCGTGGCCAGCGAGATCGTGCACGTCGAGAACCGCCGCCTCAACGCCTATGCGGGCAACTACACCGCCTTCGAGACGCAGCGTGCCGCCCGGCTGGCCCTGCAGCAGTCGGCGTACGAGAAGCAGCGGCGCACCATCGAGCACCTCGAGGCGTTCATCGTGCGGTTCCGCGCCAAGGCGACCAAGGCGAGCCAGGCGCAAAGCCGCATCAAGGCGCTCGAGAAGCTCGAGCGGATTGCCGCCGCACACGTCGACTCGCCGTTCTCGTTCACTTTCCGCGCGCCGCCCGAGAAACCCCGCCAACTGTTCCGGTTGGAGGAAGCGTCGGTGGGCTACGGCGGCACGCCGGTGCTCTCGGGCATCGAGTGGAGCGTGCTGCCGGGGGACGCGATCGGCCTGCTCGGCCCGAACGGCGCGGGGAAGTCCACGCTGCTCAAGTCGATCGTGGGAGGATTGCCGCTTATCGCCGGTGAGCTGCATCGCCCCCAGGGCCTTCGCATCGGCTACTTCGCGCAGCATCAGGTCGACCAGCTGCGCCTCGACCAGACGCCGCTCTGGCACCTGGGAAATCTCGCCTCCGGCGAACGCGAGCAGGTGTTCCGCGACTTCCTCGGCGGCTTCGATTTCCGCGGCGCCCAGGTGTCCCAGAAAGTGGCGAGTTTCTCGGGAGGCGAGAAGGCGCGCCTGGCACTCGCCCTGATCGTCTGGCAGCGGCCCAATCTGCTGCTCCTGGACGAGCCCACCAACCACCTGGATATCGAGATGCGCGAATCCCTCGCCCAGGCGCTCACCGATTATGAAGGCGCCCTCATCGTGGTCGCGCACGATCGGCACCTCCTCTCGGCGGCGACCGACCAATGGATGCTGGTGGCCGATGGGAAGCTGCGGCCTTTCGAGGGCGACCTCGACGACTACAAGCAGTGGGCGAAGGAGTACCACTCGCGCGGGCGCTCCAGCGGCTCGCAGGATTCGCCCGCGGTCAGCCGCAAGGACGAGCGCCGCAACGAAGCGCGGCTGCGCCAGCAAACCGCGAACGCCCGCAAGCC
>JANNKG010000374.1:0-3029 GCA_031396185.1 Burkholderiales bacterium
CGAAAACATCGCCGCCTACGTGGACGAGCTAAACGACCGCTCGCCATTCAGGAAATGAATAAAAGGGTCAGACACTTTCATTTGAGCGAATGAAAGTGTCTGACCCTTTTATTCATTTCCTGAATGGCGAGCGGTCGTTTAGCTCGTCCACGTAGGCGGCGATGTTTTCGCCCTCGCGGCCAAGGTAGTCATCGACGGCCTTGTTGAACGCGGGATGCGCCAGCCAGTGGAAGGAACGCGTCGTCTCGGGAAGGAAGCCGCGAGCGTGCTTGTGCTCGCCCTGCGCGCCGCCTTCGAAGAGCGCGATGCCGCGCTCGATGCAGAACTCCAGCCCCTGGTAGTAGCACGCCTCGAAGTGCAGCCCTGGCACGTACTCGGTGGCGCCCCAATAGCGGCCGTAGAGCGTGCCGCCGCCGAAAAGGTCGAGCGCCGCGGCAATGGGCGTGCCGTCCCGCTCGGCGATCACCAGGAGGACGTTTTCGGGCATGCGTTCGGCAATCATTCCGAAGAACGCGCGCGTGAGGTAGGGAGTCGAGCGGTGCGCGCGGTAGGTACGCCGGTAACACGCGGTGAAGAAATCCCAGTCGGCCGCTGACGCTTCCCGCCCCGTGACGCGCCGCAAGTCCACACCCGCATCGGCGACGCGCTTGCGCTCCTGGCGGATCTTCTTGCGCTTGTCATGGGAGAGCCGGCCGAGGAAATCGTCGAACCCCGCGTAGCCGGCGTTGCGCCAGTGGAACTGCACGCTCGAGCGTTCCAGAAGGCCCGTGGCGCGCAGGGCCGTGGCATCCGCGGCCTCGGGAAAGAGCACGTGCAGCGAGGACACCCGCGCGCCTTGTGCGGTATCGAGCAGCGCTCGCGCCAGGCGCTCGCGTACGCCCGCATCGGCGGCCAGCAGCCGCGCGCCCGTGGCCGGCGTGAACGGCACCGCGGCGACGAGCTTCGGGTAGTAGGCGAGGCCGTGGGTTTCGTAGGCCTCGGCCCACGCCCAATCGAAAACGTACTCCCCGTAGGAGTGGGATTTCACGTAAAGGGGCACGGCGCCCGCCAGCCGTGCGCCGTTCCATGCCGTGAGGTACTGCGGCGCCCAGCCCGACTTCCCCGAGGCGCAGCCGCTCGCATGCAGGCTGTCCAGGAACGCGTGTGCGACCGTGGGATTGCCGCCGGTGAGCGCATCCCATTCGGCGGCATCGACGGCCTCGAGGGAGTCGAGGATGCGGTAGGTCTCGGGCAACGTGGGATAATTGCGGGGCAGGTCCAACCCGATTCTACCGTTCCCCCAAATGAAAATCGCCGTCGCCCAGATCAATGTGACCGTGGGCGATTTCCCCGGCAATGCCGATCGCATCCGCCGCGCGGTCGACGCCGCACGCGAGGCCGGCGCGCGCCTGGTCGTGACTCCGGAGATGGCGCTGTCGGGCTATCCCGCGGAAGACCTGTGGCTGCGCGACGACTTCTGCGACCAGTGCACCGCCGAGCTGGTGAAGCTCGCGCCGTACTGCACCGGCATTGCCGTGGTGGTGGGATACCCGCACCGCGAGGGGCGCACACGCTACAACGCGGCGGCGGTGCTGCGCGGTGGGCGCATCGAGCACGTCTACTTCAAGCAGCAGTTGCCCAACTACCGCGTGTTCGACGAGAAGCGCTACTTCGAGACCGGCAACCGGCCCTGCGTCTTCGAGGTCGAGGGCCGCAAATTCGGCCTCACGATCTGCGAGGACCTGTGGTCTCCCGAGGCGGCTGCGCAGGCCAGGAGCGCTGGCGCCGAGGTCCTGCTCTCGATCAACGCCTCGCCCTTCAATCGGACGCAGCAGGCCGAGCGCTACCAGCGCATGGGTGCGCGCGTGAAGGAGACGAAACTGCCGTTGCTCTACGTGCACGGGACGGGCGGCCAGGACGAGCTGGTGTTCGACGGCGCCTCCTTCGCGCTCGATCCGGAGGGTCTGGTCACCTACCAGGCCGAAACCTTCCGGGAGTCGATCGATATCGTCGAGCTGCAGGGCGCCACGGTGCGTGGCGCCATGGCCAAGCCGATCACCGAGGAGGAGACGATCTACCGCGCGCTCATGACGGGAGTGGGCGACTACGTGAACAAGAACCGCTTCCCCGGAGTCCTGCTGGGGCTCTCCGGCGGCATCGACTCGGCGTTGGTCCTGGCGATCTGCGTGGATGCGCTCGGGCCCGAGCGCGTGCATGCGGTGATGATGCCTTCCGACTACACCGCGTCGATGAGCGTCGAGGATTCACGCGAGATGGCGAAGATCCACGGCGTGAAGTACTCCGAGATCGCGATCAAGCCGGTGTTCGACACGTTCCGGACCCAGCTCGCACCCCTGTTTGCCGGCCGCGCCGAGGACACCACCGAGGAGAACCTGCAGTCGCGCATTCGCGGCACGCTCCTGATGGCGATGTCCAACAAGTTCGGCTCGATCGTCGTGACCACGGGCAACAAGAGCGAGATGGCTACCGGCTACTGCACGCTTTATGGCGACATGGCCGGGGGCTATGCGGTCCTCAAGGACATCGTGAAGACGCTGGTCTACCGGCTCTCGAACTGGCGCAATACGCGGGGTCGGGTGATCCCGGCGCGCGTGATCGAAAGGCCGCCCTCCGCGGAGCTGCGCCCCGGCCAGACCGACCAGGACAGCCTGCCGCCTTACGAGGTGCTCGACGCCGTGGTCGAGCGCTACATGGAACGCGACATGTCGCCCGAGCAGATCGGGGGCATGGGCTACGACATGGCGGCGGTGCGCCAGGTGATACGGCTCATCCAGCTGAACGTGTACACGCGCCGCCAGGCGCCGCCCGGGGTGCGCATCACGCCGCGCGCATTTGGCAAGGACTGGCGTTATCCCATAACATCCGGCTTCCGGCCGAAATCATAAGGCACACCATGACGGTTAATCAGCTTCGGGGCGGTCGTTGGAGCGGACGTCGCGCCGCCGCTCACCGACGCGGAGCATTGCAATGAAGAAAATCGAAGCGATCGTCAAGCCGTTCAAACTGGACGAGGTGCGCGAGGCCCTCTC
>JANNKG010000397.1:0-1876 GCA_031396185.1 Burkholderiales bacterium
GCGGTCAACGACAAGGTGCACGAGAAGTATCCCCTGGTCCTGAGCTCGGGCCGGCTGGTGGAATACGAGGGCGGCGGTGACGAGACCCGCTCCAACCCTTGGCTCGCCGAGTTGCAGCAGGAGGCGTTCGTCGAGATCAACACCAAGGACGCCTCGGACCGCAACATCAAGTACTGGGACTGGGTGTGGCTGAAGAGCCCCACTGGCGCCCAGCTCAAGGTGCGCGCCCTGGTCACCGAGCGCGTGGGCCCCGGGACCAGCTGGATGCCGTTCCACTTCGCCGGGTGGTGGCAGGGCAAGGACCTGCTCGACAAGTACCCCGAGGGCGCGGCGCCGATCGTGCGCGGCGAGGCGGTGAACACCGCGACGACCTACGGGTACGACTCGGTCACCATGATGCAGGAAACCAAGACGACGCTCTGCAACATCGAGCGCGCCTGACGAACAGACCCAGGAGAACATCATGGCCAGAATGAAATTCATCTGTGACGCCGAGCGCTGCATCGAGTGCAACGGCTGCGCCACCGCCTGCAAGCAGGAGCACGAGGTGCCCTGGGGCGTGAACCGCAGGCGACTCGTGACCGTGAACGACGGCGTGCCCGGCGAGCGCTCCATCTCGGTGGCGTGCATGCACTGCACCGACGCCCCCTGCATGGCGGTGTGTCCGGTCGACTGCTTCTACCGCACCGAAGATCAAGTGGTCCTGCACGACAAGGACCTGTGCATCGGCTGCGGCTACTGCTTCTACGCGTGCCCGTTCGGCGCACCGCAGTTTCCGCAGGCGGGCGCCTTCGGCCTGCGCGGCAAGATGGATAAGTGCACCTTCTGCGCCGGCGGCCCCGAGGTGGACCACTCGGTCGAGGAGTTCCGCAAGTACGGCCGCAACCGCCTCGCCGAGGGCAAGCTCCCGGTGTGCGCGGAGATGTGCTCGACCAAGGCGCTGCTCGCGGGGGACGCGGCGGTCATCACCACGATCTACAAGACGCGCGTGGCTACGCGCGGCAAGGGAGACGAGATCTGGGGCTGGGCGATGGCCTACAAGGAGAGCAGCAAGGCCTCGGCGCACGCGGGAGCGAAGACATGAGGACGCTCCTCGCCATGCCGCTTGCCGCGCTGGCGCTCGCTGCTTGTGGCGAGATTCCCCAGGACGCCGCCAAGCCCTACGCCGGCAAGGAGGACACCAAGTCCTATGCCGGCGACGCGTTCAAGGGGGACAAGCAGAAGTACGAGCAGTCGCTCGCCAAGCGGGCCGATTTCCAGAACGAGTACGTCCGCACCGGCGACGCCAAGACCAAATAGAACGACTAGAGGAGAAGATCCCATGCTGAAAGCCCGAGCGCGCCTCGTCGGCGCCCTGATCCTGGGCGCCGCACTGGCGCTCCCCATGGCGGTGGACGCGCAGACGTCACCGCCGCCGCCGACCACCGCGCCCACCAAGGATGCGGGCAAGGTGCCGGTCGCGCCGCAGGTGGCTGCGCCCCAAACGGCTGCGCCCCAGACGGCCGCGCCGCAGGCTTCCGCGCCCAAACCCGCCGCCGGATCGACCGCGGTCCCGGGTTGGAACAATCCGCCGGCGTGGGATGCGGCGAGCGAGCGTCCGCAGTACGCCTCGGTCCCGGGCGTGGACACCAACCGGCTGATCCAGGGCGCGGGGCGCGAATGGCGTGAGTTCCGCAACGGGCCGCTCACGCAGGTGGGCGGTTGGCTCCTGGTGATCGCACTTGCCGTGATCGCCATCATCTACCTCCTGAAGGGCACCGTCCGGTTGCACGGGGCGCCTACCGGCAGGCTGATCGAGCGCTTCAACGCGGTCGAACGGGTGTCGCACTGGACCATGGCGATCAGCTTCGTGTTCCTCGCGCTCACCGGCGTCGTG
>JANNKG010000410.1:0-3390 GCA_031396185.1 Burkholderiales bacterium
GCGTGCTCGCGCCGGCGCTGGGCGTTGGGCGCGGTGAGGGCGGGGTCGTAGTCTTTGGGCATAGGGGGATTATAGGATAGACTAGGCGGCAAGTCACCCCGACGACAGACGACAGACGACGGACGACGGACGATTAAGCCAACCTTGCTTTCAACGCCGAGCGACCTATGACAAAGACATGTGACGTGCTGTTGACAAATGCGCTGATCCTGACGATGGATGCAGACTACACGCAGTACGCGGCGGGGGCGGTGGCGATTGCGGGGCAGACTATCGTGGCGGTGGGGGACATCGCGGGGGAGTACACGGCGACCGAGACGGTGGACTGCGGCGGGCGCGTGGTGATGCCAGGGCTGATCAACGCGCACACGCACGCGCCGATGACGCTGCTGCGCGGGCTGGCCGACGACCTGCGGCTAGACGTGTGGCTGCTAGGCTACATGATGCCGGTGGAGCGAGAGTTTGTAAACCCCGATTTCGTGCGGCTGGGCACTGGCCTGGCCTGCGCCGAGATGATCCGGTCGGGCGCCAGGCCACCGCCTCCGGCGTCATGTTGGTCGTGCCCGCGACGCCCCGCATCTGCTCCCAGTAGAACTCGTAGCCCTTCTCGGCGAAGGTCGGAACGTCGGCGGCATCGGCAAGACGCTTGCGCGCGGCCACGGCCAGGTTCCTCGCCTTGCCCGCCTCGGTCTGGGCCACGATCTCGTTGGGATTCATCACTCCCGCATCGATATGGCCGCCCATCAATGCTGCCGTCACTTCTCCGCCGGAGTTGAAGGGCACGTACTTCACCTTGATTTTTGCCGCCTGCTCGAAGAGGTAGGTGAAGATGTGGTCTTCGCCGTTGGTGTTGGTGCCGCCCACGGTCAGCTGGCCGGGCTTGGCGCGCGCGGTGTTGACGAAATCTTCGATCGTCTTGAACGGCGACTCGGTGCGCACCGAGATCATCAGCTCATCGATCGCGACGATCATCAGGACCGTCATGCCATCGCGGTGATTTCCCGACAGCTTTCCCTCGATCTTTCCCGAGACGATCGTCGGCGTGGCGCCCGCCACCACGTAGGAGTCGCCTTTCTTGTTGATGAAGTAGGAGTAGCCGACCACGCCGCTGCCACCCGCCCGATTGTTCACGTTCAGCGGCACCGGCGACCATTTGTTCTCGTCGATGATGCCGGTGATCATGCGCATGAGGTTGTCGGTGCCGCCGCCCGGCGCGTAGGGCACGACCACCTCGATGGGCTTCGTCGGGTACTTCGCCTGGGCAAGGACTGCGAGCGGAGCTGCAAGCAACGCAACGGTCGCAAGGAAAGGGGCCAAAACTCCGATCTTCGACATGGAGTGTTCTCCTCTGGAATTATTGAATGACACCCATCGACAGAAGCGATTGCTGCTCGATTTGACTGTAGCACAGCGACGCAAGGATTTCGGCAGTGTGCTGGCCCAGCAGCGGTGCCGCGCGGTCCACGGCGCCGGGGGTATCGGAAAGCTTGACCGGAATGCCGAGAGCCTTGATCTTGCCGGCGCCCGGATGGTCAAGATCCACGACCATGTTTCGCGCCAGCGTGTGCGGATCGGCGAGCGCCTCGGCGTAGTTGTTGATGGGCCCCGATGGCACCCCGGCTTGCTCGAGTTTCGCAAGCCACAGGTCCCGCGGCTGCGACATCGTGGCCTCCTCGAGCTCTGCGATGAGCGCCAGGCGATTCTCCAGCCGCTGCGGGCGACCGGCGAAGCGCACGTCCGCAGACAGCTCCGGGCGTCCGATGACACGGCACAACTGCGCGAAGAGCTTGTCGTTGTTGGCGCCCACGGTGAAATAGCCGTCCTGGGAGCGCAGCGCCTGATAGGGCGCCGAGAGCCGGTGCGCCGAGCCCATGGGCTTGGGTGGGAGCCCCGTTGCCCAGAACTCGGCGGACTCCCAAACCGTAAGCGCCATCGCGGCCTCGAGCAAAGAGGTGTCGACGAACTGGCCTTCGCCGCTTCGTTCCCGGTGCTCGAGCGCGCACAGGATGCCGTAAGCGCCGAAGAGCCCGGCGGCGAGGTCGCTCACCGGGATGCCCGATTTGGCCGGCGGCCCGTCCTCGTCCCCGGTCACGCTGATGACCCCGCTCATGCCCTGCGCGATGAGGTCGTAGCCGCCGCGCGACGCGTACGGCCCGGTTGCGCCGAAGCCGCTGATCGCGCAGTAGATGAGGCGTGGGTTGATTGCGGCCAGCGCCGCGTAGCCAAGCCCCAGCCGCTCGGCGACACCCGGGCGATAGTTCTGCACGAAGACATCCGCCGTCGCCGCCAGCCGCTTCATGATCTCCAGCCCCTCGGGACGCTTCAAGTCCACGGCAAGGCCGCGCTTGCCGCGGTTCATCGTCATGAAGGTCGCGCTGTGCCCGTTCTTCTGCGCGGCGCCCAGCTGCCGGGTGGGTTCCCCCTCGCCGGGCGGCTCGATCTTGATGACATCCGCGCCCATGTCGGCGAGGTTCATGGTGCAGAAGGGTCCCGCCATGGTCTGCGTGAGGTCGATCACGCGGATTCCTTCGAGCGGCTTCACGCGATGACCGCCCGGGTGCGCAGGTCCGCGATCGCGGCATCGCTGTAGCCCAGCTCGCGCAGGATCGCTTCGTTGTCCTCGCCCAGCAGGGGCGGCGCTTTGCGCAGGGTGGCGGGCGTCCTCGAAAGCTTGACCGGATTGCCGAGGGCTTTCACGCGCCCGACTTGCGGATGGTCGTATTCCTGCGTCATGCCGCGCGCCTGCGCCTGGGGATCGGCGAGGGCCTCGTCCACCGAATAGATGGGTCCGGCAGGAATTCCCGCGGTCTCGCACCGTGCGAGCCAGTGGGCGCGGGTCTGGCCGCGGGTCACTTCTTCCACCAGTGCCTCGAGCGCGGCCCGGTTGGCGACGCGATCGCCGACGTTCTTGAAGCGCGGATCGCCGATGAGCGGTTGCAGTCCCAGCATTCCGGCGAAGAGGCTCCAAAGCTTGGCGTTGGCAGCGCCGACGGTGAAATAGCCGTCGCTCGCGCGAAACGCCTGGTAGGGCGCGCTCAGCCGGTGGGCGGTGCCAAGCCGCTTGGGGATCTGGCCGGTATACCAGTACTCGGTCGCCTCCCACGCCGACAACGCGAGTCCCGCCTCGAAGAGCGAGGTATCCACGAACTGGCCGCGGCCCGTGATGCGGCGCGCGCGCACGGCGCAGAGGATTCCGAAGAGCGCGAAGAGGCCCGCCCCGAGATCGGTGATCGGTACTCCCACCTTCACCGGTGCTCCCCCTTCGCTGCCCGTCGCACTCATGATGCCGCTCATGCCTTGCGCAATCAGGTCGTAGCCGCCGCGGTTTGCATACGGCCCGGTCTGGCCGAAGCCGGAGATCGAGCAATAGATCAACCGGGGGTTGATCGC
>JANNKG010000412.1:0-4828 GCA_031396185.1 Burkholderiales bacterium
CGCCGCCGCCCCGGCGAGCGTCGCCGCCGCTGCCCGCGCCAAGGCCGTAGGGGGCATCGGCGCGTTTTTTCTTTCCGGGCGCCTTGGCCTGCGGGACCGCGACCTCGGCAATCACCTTGTCGGGATCTTCCGAATCGCCCACCGCGGCTTGGTGATAGAGCTTCACCGCGGCCATTGCGATCTGCACCGGATCGAACTCGTTCGAGAGGGCGTCCACGACCACGCGGAAATGCTCGTTGTCGTCGCCGAGGAGCGCCTCGCGCAGCGACGCGCGGGTGAGCTCCAGGCGGCGGGTGCGAAGGTCGGCCACGGTCGGGACCTTTGCGATCTCGATCGACTGGCGGGTGATGCGTTCGATGTTGCGCAGCTGGTGGTGCTCGCGCGGCTCGACCAGCGTGATCGCCACCCCCTCGCGCCCCGCGCGGCCGACGCGCCCGATTCGGTGGACGTAGGCTTCGGGGGCGTTGGGCAGGTCGTAATTGATGACGTGGGAGAGGCGGTCGATATCGAGGCCGCGCGCCGCCACGTCGGTGGCGATCAGCAACTCGGCCGCGCCGGAGCGCACGCGCTTCATCACCTTGTCGCGCTGCTCCTGCGTCATGCCGCCGTGCAGCGCCTCCGACTGGTAGCCGCGCGCATTGAGGGTTTCGGTGAGCTCGTCCACCTCGGTGCGCGTGCGGCAGAAGACCAGCGCCGCCGCGGGGGACTCGAGGTCGAGGATGCGGCCGAGCGCCTCCATCTTGGCGCTGCGGTGCAGGAGGTACGCCTGCTGGCGAACTTTCGGTGCCTCGCCCGCCTTGGCGGCCGCCTTGGCGATGCGGATGCGAACCGGATCGCGCTGGTTGCGCTTGGCGATCGCCTCGATGCGCGGCGGCATCGTCGCGGAGAACAGCACCGTCTGCCGGCCGGCCGGCGTCTCCTTCAGCACCGCCTCGATGTCCTCGGCAAATCCCATGTCGAGCATCTCGTCGGCCTCGTCGAGGACGATCACGCGCACCGCGCCCATGGTGAGGCTGCCGCGGCGCAAGTGATCGAGCGCGCGGCCCGGCGTTGCCACCACCACATCGATGCCCGCGCGGAGCTGTTGCAGCTGGCGCCCGATCGGCTGCCCGCCGTAGATCGGCAACACGCGGATGCCGATCGCCTTGCCGTAGCGGTGCACCGCTTCCGCAACCTGCATGGCGAGCTCCCGCGTGGGCACCAGCACCACCGCCACCGGACCCTCGCCGCGGCCCTCGTTCAGGATCCGCTGCAGGATCGGCAGCGCGAAGGCCGCGGTCTTGCCGGTTCCCGTCGCCGCCTGGCCCAGCAGGTCGCGACCGGCGATGAGCGGCGGGATGGTTTCCTGCTGGATCGGGGTGGGTTCCTCGTAGCCCAGCGCCGTGAGCGCCGAGACGATTCGCGGATCGAGGCCGAGAGCGGCGAAGCCCGCGTTCTGGGACTCGGAGGGGGGTGGGGAAGCTGTTTTGGACATTGGAATCAGTTCTTTGCCGACGGTCGTTGTCGAATTCATCCTACAGGCAAATTCGCGGCCAACCGATGGCGGACCGGTTGGGGAGGGCGCAACGTGACCTTAATATGTGGCTCTTCTTCTACATTTTCCTGGCCGCCCTGCTCATGCCGACCTTCATCGTCATGGGCTTGTATGTTTCCCGTATCCGTTTCTCGAAGCGGATCGTGGCGCAAACCCGTGCTGACCAATCGACGCCGGAGCGCTGCCGCCGAACCATCGTGATTGCCGGGGACAGCACCGCGTTTGGCGTCGGGGCGCTGCCCGGGCAGTCCACCGCGGGACGACTGGCCGCGGCCTACCCTTACGCCCGCGTCATCAACGTTTCCAAGTCGGGTGCGCGCATCGGCCACGTGGTCGAGCAGCTCGCCCGCCTGGACATTACTTCGGCCGACGTGGTCCTGATCCACGCATGCGGCAATGACGTGCTCGAATTCCGACCCGTAGAGAAGGTGGAGGCCGACCTGCGCGCCGCCATCGAGGCCGCACGCAGATTGAGCGCCAACGTGATCCTCATGCCGGGCCACAACTTCAGCATCGCGCCGTTTTTCCTGCGCCCGCTTTCGCGCATCGTGACCTGGCACGCGGTGCGTGTGCACGCCGTGGTCAAGCGGGTGACCGAAGAGCTCCAGGTCACTTTCGTGGACCTGTTTCGCGAGCCCCACGATGATCCTTTCGTGAAAGAGCCGGCCCGGTACTACTGCCCGGACCGGCTCCATCCGTCGGGCGAGGGCTACGCGATCTGGTTCGCCGCCCTCATCGCCCAGGTTCCGCTGGCCCGCTTCCTTGCGGATGCGGGCTCGGACTGACTTACATATAACCTTTTTTCTTGGCGAAGGCGGCAGCGGCAATCAACAGCGCGCCACTGGCGATCGTCTTGATCATTTTCGGGTTCTGCTTGTAGACCGCTCCGGCGCGATTGGCGAATGAAGTGCCGAGCTCCTGGGCGCGCGTCACCGCGGTGCCGGCGTTCGCGGGGAGGTAATCGGTGCCGGTGGTCGACGGCCGCCGGGTCAGAAGTCTGTCAAAAAATCCCATGTTGGTCTCCTTGAAGGGGTGTTGGTGGGGGACTGGGAATTAGACTCGGGCTGTATGCAGGGCGTTCGCGCTCCCCATAGTTCTTTCGGTTACCCTTGGCGCTGACAAATCCGAGGGCAATCCCATGCAGACGATCTCGATGTATCAGGCGTCCATTCCTACAATGGTTCGCGCGCTCGGCAGCCTCGCCGAAATCCTCGAGAAGGCCCAGGCCCACGCGGGCACCAGGAAATTCGACCCGATGGTGCTGGTGAATAGCCGCCTCGCCCCGGATATGTTTCCGTTGTCCCGCCAGGTCCAACTCGCCTCGGACTCGGCGAAGGGCGGGGCCGCACGCCTTGCCCAACAGCCGCCCCCGGCCTTCGAAGACAACGAGACGACGATTCCGGAGCTGGTCGCGCGCCTGCGCAAGACCGTCGACTACCTGCTGACGTTGAAGCCCGAGCAGATCGACGGCGCCGAGGCTCGCACGGTCAGCTGGCAATCCCGATCCACGACCAAATCGATGGAGGGCTTGCCGTACTTGCTGCACCACGTCCTGCCGAACGTGTACTTCCACGTGACGACCGCCTACAACATCCTGCGGCACAACGGCGTCGAGATCGGCAAGCAGGATTTCCTCGGGAAGCCCCAGGCCTGACCCTTCAGGCGGCCTGCGGGGAGGGCGAGCGCAGCATCAGCAGGCACCCGGCCGGGCATCGTATCTCGCCGTGCGACGAACCCTTGCGTGCGATCTGGTAGTCGCCCGCGTGCAGCAACACATCCCCGAGTAGCACGCTGCCCTCGACGACCATGCACTCCTCGTCGCCGAAGGGGTGGTGGGCGGGCAGGGTGGCGCCCGCTTCCATGCGGGCGAGCCACGTTCGCATTTTTCCGTCGTCGTTGAGCACCTTGGACTCGACGCCCGGGGCGAACGGCACCCACTCGTCGTGGCTGCGTGTGGTGACGATCGCCTGCCGATCGCGAACGTCCTGGGCGACACGCGCCAGCACCTGCGCTCGCAGCCCGGGTGAGGGCGCGGGGGTGCCGCCGGCCGACACGGCAGCGAGCATTCGCGGCTCCATGTCTGGGGGAATGGGGGGGGAGGAGCGCTTGGTCATGTCAGTGTTGAGTCTCGCCTTCGAGCGCCAAGCGGATATGGCGCAGGGCGCTGCGGATGTGGCTTTTCACGCTGCCCAGCGGGAGCTGCGAGAAGGCGGCGATTTCGGAATGACTATAGCCCCGGTAGAACGCGAGCGCCACGAGCTGGCGCTGGACCGGGATGAGGGCAGCGACGCACGCGCGTAGCCGGGAGTCGCGCTCCACCGACTCCAGGAGGTCCTGCGGGTCGCAGTCCTCGGCCGGTGGATCGAATCCCTCGAGGCCGATGGCGGGTGAAGAGGGATCGCGGGCGCGCAGCGCGTCCAGCGCGCGGCTGCGGCACATGACCAGCAGCCAGGTCTGCACTGCGCTGCGGCTCCGGTCGTAGCTCGCCGCGGTCCGCCACGCCTGGAAATAGACGTCGGACACGACTTCCTCGGCGGCCGGCACGCTGCCGAGCATCCGGTAGGCGAGGGCATGGACGCGGCTCACCGTCGCATCGTAAACCTGGGCCAGCGCCGCCTGGTCGCCAGCAGCCATGCGCACCACGCATTCGGCAAGCGGGTCGGCGCGTAACGCGGCTCGCGGCGGCGAAGGCTGCGGGGTTTTTGGACTGGAGGCGGATTCGGCGCGGAGGTTGGGTGGCATTACGGCGGTACGAGTAACCGGAAACAATGGATGTGGATTTGGCGTTCTTATATTTGCGAGGCTGTGGGACCGCGCTTACATACCTTAAGTTCGGTGGCGAACCAAACTGAATCCGATCCCACGATCGTGCCGTATTCCGATTGACCGTCCCGTACTCCACCCCTTCTCCGGAGAAACAAAGTGCCGAATCCGATTAGACCGCTTGCCGCCGCGCTGGGCGCCGCCCTCACGCTGACCCTCCTCGCTCCCGACGCAATCGCGTCGAGCCATCGCGAGGCGCCGATGATCACCCAGTACCCGAAGGTGGACGGCACCGACGTCTACGCGTTCAAGAGCTACGAGCCGGGGCGCGCCGACTTCGTGACCCTCATCGCCAACTACGTTCCCCTCCAGGACCCGTTCGCCGGGCCCAACTACTACACGATGGACCCGGACGCGGTCTATGAGATCCACATCGACAACACCGGCGACGGCAACGAGGACATGACGTTCCAGTTCCGCTTCAAGTACAACCTCAAGAACACCGCGCTGTACGTCGGCGGCAAGATGGTC
>JANNKG010000415.1:0-3802 GCA_031396185.1 Burkholderiales bacterium
TCACCCCGACCGCCAACGGTTTCCCGTGGCTGGCCCGGCTCTCGGGGCCGTCGTTCTTCAAGATGGCGGCTGGGGCGATCTACACGATGGTCGGGGCCGACATTCCGTTCGTCCTGGCGACCTTTGCCCACCAGTCGCGCAAGGTCCGCATGGAGGTCGTGGATGCGGTCTCGGGCAAGTCGTGGCACCGCGCCCTCGAGCTCGAGTACTTCGGCCGCAATTCGACGTCCACCGGCTTCTTCGCCCTCGACTGGGATGGCGTGACGACCGCCGGAAACAAGGCGTACTTGGTGCCCAACGGCTCGTATGTGCTGAAGCTGTCGGTGCTGAAGGCGCTGGGCGACGACTCCAACCCCGCCCATTGGGAGAGGTGGGACTCGCCGGCGTTCACGATCGCGAGGCCGTAGCGTCCGATTCGCAGTCAGCAAAAGGCCCGGGAAACCGGGCCTTTTTTTGGGGCCTACGCGGCCGCAGGCTGCCTGGACCCCTCCCGGAGCGCATACGCCCGCGTGAATTCGGCCCCCAGGAAGAAGATCTGCGCCGAGTAGTAGACCCAGACGATCACCACCACCAGCGTTCCGGCCGCGCCGAAGGGGGAAGCGACCGCGCTCTTGGCGATATAGAGCCCGATCAGGTACTTTCCGACCCAGAAAAGGAGGGAAGTCACGCCCGCGCCCACCCACACATCCCGCCATTCGATGGGGGCGGTCGGCAGGATCTTGTAGATCATCGCGAAGAGGCCGGTGATCACCACGAACGACACGAGAAACTCGAGGCCGCGAAGGATGTAGGGGGCGCCCGGAAGGTATCCCGCGAAGTACGACCCCAGCGCCGTCACCGTCGCGCTCAGGGCCAACGAAATCATCAGCAGGAACCCGATAGTCAGCACGAGGCCGAACGACCAGACGCGCGCGCCGATCAGCTTCCAGAGGCCGCGCTCCTCCTTCTTTTTGGTCTTCCAGATGATGTCCAGGTCGCGCCGCAGCTCGGCGAACACCGTCGTCGCACCCAGGATGAGGGTGAGAAAACTCACGGTCGCGGCAAAGAGCCCCTCGGCACGGTCGTCGGCGGCCTGCAGAATCTGTTGGACGGCGCTGGCGCCCTTGTCACCAAGAAGGGTGGTGAGCTGGTTGTTGATCAGGTCGCGGGCGGTGTCGGTCCCGATGACCAGGCCGGCAAGGGCGATGACGAGGAGGAGAAGCGGCGCCATCGAGAAGAGCGTGTAGAAGGCGAGGGCTGCCCCCATGCTCGCCGCTTCATCGTCGGACCATCCCTTGAAGGCCGCTTTCGCAAGACCGACTATTTCACGCAGGTTCACACGCCCCCTTAGAGAGGCGCGCGGCGAATCCTCTCGATGCGTTCGGCCGCGTGCCAGAAGTAGCCCGCGAGGCCGTGGAGCTCGGTGGAGGGGTCACTGCTTCCCGGGCTGTCGAGCAGCCAGGTCTTCAGGGTCTCCACGTCGGAAGCACACTCGACCCGGACCTCGCGCCAGCCGAGAGTGAGGGGTTCGAGTTCGCGCGGTCCCCAAAGTGCCAGGTAGTCGGCGGCATTTTTTGCCACTTCGGCTTCGGTGCTTGCCTGATCGATCTTTTGGTGCCAGCAGTCCATGTGCGTCCCTTTCGAAGGGTCAGCGAATATGTAGTGCGCTGGAGGTATCAAGCCACAAGATATGGGGTAGGGCAGTAAGACGTTCCTGCGACCTTCTGTCAGACAACGCCGACGCCGGGCGTGGGTCCCGGAGTTCTTGGCGGCACCATCCGCGCCGAGATGGCCGCCCAGTCCACCCTGCGGGTAATGACCATCGCGAAGGCCAGCACGGCGAAAACCATGATCGATCCCATCAGCAGGGCGTGGTCTTCGCTCTTCAGCAGCACGTAGAGGACGCCATAAAGTCCCGCTCCGAATACGCCGAAGGCCGTGGCGCGAGCCATCGTCCCGAGCGGGTGCCTGAGGTAGAAAACCAGCAGCGTCAGGCAGGCGGACGCGGCACCGAGGTACGCCGCACCGAAGGAGAGGTGCTCGGAAAGCGCGATGAGGAGCAGGAAGAAGACCGCGATCGCCGAGCCCACCAGGGCGTACTGAACGGGGTGCAGGCGCACGCCCGCGACGATTTCGGCAAGGCCGATGGCTGCGAAGGTGAAGAGCACGAACAGGAAGGCGTACTCGGTGGCGCGGTAGGAAAGGGCGTAGATGTTGATTGGATCGAACAATAAAACTCCCGCGGTCATGACGGTCTCTGCGATCTTGCCGTCACGAGCCTGCTTGTCCCAGAGGACCTGACCGCCGGTGGCGAGGTGGGAGGTGCGCCAGACCGCCTCGAAGCCGTCACGGGTGATCGCACGCTCGTCCGGCATCCAGGCGCCGCTGAACGAGGGGTGGCTCCAGTTCGATTTGAGGCGGATCTCGGTCACGTCCCCCACCGGGGCGATGTCGAGGCGCGAGGTTCCAAGCAGTTGCATCTTGTAGCCGAAGTCGATCCGATCGCCGGCCTTGCGGGCGTCGTATTCGCCCAGGTCTTCCTTGATGGCAAAGCGCGATTCAAATTCCTCCCCGTGGCTGTCCCGCAGGACCGCCGAAAGGGATGAGGTGACCTCCTTGATGCCACGGGAGTCGCGAACCGCGGTCACCAGGTACGCGCGCTTCCAGACCCGGGGATTGATCCCGTGCCACGGCGACGGTTGCGGCCATTCGAGCTGTCCCGAAACGTCGAGGGCGGCGCGGTACATGCGGATCTTGTAGATGCCCCGGTAGCGGCTCTCCACCGGCATGTCGCCCGCGACCTTGAGCGCGCGCGGTGCGAAGAAGGCGGTGGGGCACGCCATCACCTTTTTCTGGGCGACGGTCTCTGCCTTGCCGCCGCGCATCACCTGGCGCTCGTCGGTGAAGGTCTCCTCGCAGGTGAGGGCGAGCAACGGGCCGGCGAGCGACTGCGGGCCGCTGGTCTCGCGGGCGAACTGCTCGACCACTGCATCGGCGCGGAGCCGCCGTTCGGAAATCTTGCCCTGGATGAGCGCGATGGGAACGAGGACGAGGAGCGACATCCCCGCGATGATGGCGATTCGGCCGGCGATGGGTAGGTTCATGCACCCAGCTTGCAAGGCCAATGTGGCCGCCGCAGGGAGCAATCGTGGCGGAATTCGGGCGTGGCGTATTCTGCGCTGATGAACGATCGACACGACAAGGATGCCCGTCTCGCCGAGGACATTCGCCTCCTCGGGCGGCTCCTCGGCGACACCATTCGCGACTACGAGGGTGAGGGCGCATTCAAGCTGATCGAGGATATCCGCCGCCTGGCGGTGGCGAGCCGGCGGCTGGAGGACACCGCCTCGCGCACGACGCTTTCGAGCACGCTCGACGCGCTCTCCACCGAGCAGGCGGTTGCCGTGGTGCGGGCGTTCAGCTACTTCGCGCTGCTCGCCAACATCGCCGAGGACCGGCACCATATCCGCCGCCACCGCGAAAACCGCCGCGAGGGCTCGGCACCGCTGCCCTCCACCGTGCGCGGCCTCTTCGCGGAGGCGCGCGAACGCGGCGTGGCCCGCGAGGTCGCCGCCGAGCGGCTCGCCCGGATCCGCGTGCATCCGGTGCTGACCGCGCACCCGACCGAGGTGCAACGCAAGAGCACGCTCGACTGCCAGCTCGCGATCGCCGAGTGGCTCGGGCACATCGATTCCGCCGACGCACTGCCCGCCGACATCGAGGCGGCCACGACCGAGCTGCGCCGCTTGATCGCGACCCTCTGGCAGACGCGCATGCTGCGGGCGGTGAAGCTCGGCGTGCGCGACGAGATCGAGAACGCGCT
>JANNKG010000446.1:0-3201 GCA_031396185.1 Burkholderiales bacterium
CCTGCTGTTCAATTTCCCGCTGCTCGCGCTCTTCAACGTGCGCGCCACCATCTTTGGCGTTCCGGTGGTGTACGCCTACCTGTTCGGCGCCTGGGCGCTCGTGATCGCGCTGGTGGCGGTGATCATGGAACGCTCGGAATAGGGCCCGGCCGTGCTGCAGGGCTGGGTCATCGTCACCGCGTCGTTCGTCTACATCGGGCTGCTCTTCGCGATCGCGTACTACGCCGACAAGCGCGCCCTCGCGGGCCGCTCGGTGATCGCCAACCCGGTCATCTACAGCCTGTCGCTCGCGGTGTATGCGACCGCGTGGACGTTCTATGGCAGCGTCGGGCGGGCGGCGGGGGACGGCGTGGGTTTCCTGCCGATCTACATCGGCCCGACCCTGATGATCCTGCTGTGGTGGTTCGTGCTGCGCAAGATCATCCGCATCAGCAAGGTGAACCGTATCACCTCGCTCGCCGACTTCATGGCGTCGCGCTACGGCAAAAGCGCGCTGGTGGGCGGTCTGGTGACGGTCATCGCGGTGATCGGCATCCTGCCCTACATCTCCCTGCAGCTGAAGGCGGTGTCTTCGAGCTTCCAGATCCTGCTGCAGTATCCCGAGATCGTGATGCCGCAGAAGGCGGGCCCGGTCGAAATCCTGCAGGACACGCCGTTCTGGGTAGCGCTGGTGATGGCGCTCTTCACCATCGCGTTCGGGACGCGCGCACTCGACGTGAGCGAGCGCCACGAGGGGATGGTGGCGGCGATCGCGTTCGAGGGAGTGGTCAAGCTCATCGCGTTCGCGGCCGTCGGCATCTTCGTGACCTTCGGCATCTTCGACGGCGTGGCCGACATCTTCGGGCAGGCCGCGGCGCGTCCCGAGCTCGGCAAGCTGATGGCGCCCTTCGGCGAAACGGGCGTGAAATTTGCGGATTGGGTATGGCTCACGGTCCTGTCGATGCTGGCGATCGTCTTCCTGCCGCGCCAATTCCAAGTCGCCGTGATCGAGAACGTCGACGAGAAGCATTTGCGCAAAGCCGTTTGGCTGTTCCCGCTCTACATGCTCGCGATCAACCTCTTCGTGCTGCCGATCGCCTTCGGCGGGCGGCTCGCCTTCCCGGAAGGCGGCGTCGATGCCGACACGTTCGTGCTGACGCTGCCGATGGCATTTCACCAGGAGGGGCTCGCGTTGCTGGTTTTCATCGGCGGTCTATCCGCCGCGACCGGCATGGTGATTGTCGAGACCATCGCCCTTTCGACGATGGTGTGCAACGACCTTGCCATGCCGGTGCTGCTTCGCTGGAAATGGCTGAACCTCGCGGGACGCCAGGACCTTACCGCGCTGCTGCTCGACATCCGGCGCGGCGCCATCATCGGGATCCTGCTGCTCGGCTATTTCTATTTCCGCATTGCGGGCGAGGCCTATGCACTGGTGTCCATCGGCCTCATCTCCTTCGCGGCGGTGGCGCAGTTCGGTCCCGCGGCGATCGGGGGCCTCTACTGGAAAGGCGGCACGCGCCTGGGTGCCCTTGCGGGGCTGAGCGCGGGCTTCGCCGTATGGCTGCATACGCTGCTTCTCCCGGCCTTCGCCAAGTCAGGATGGCTCGGGACCGGATTTCTCGAAAGCGGCCCCTTCGGCATCGAGTTGCTGCGCCCCGACCGGCTCTTCGGGCTCGCGGGGCTCGATCAGATCACCCACGCCATGATCTGGAGCATGACCGCGAACATCGGCGCCTACGTGCTGGTGTCGCTGCTGGGCCGGCAGAGCGCCGCCGAGCATAGCCAGGCGACCCTCTTCGTGGACGTCTTCACGCAGACCGGCGAGCAGGGGCGCGTGTGGCGCGGCGCCACGACCTCGGCTTCGGCGCTGCAGACGCTGCTCGGGCGCTTCCTCGGGCCCGCGCGCGCCGCGGAGCTCTTCCGGGTGTATGCGAAGGAGCGCGGCCACCATTCGATCGATGAGCTCGAGGCCGATGCCGAGCTGGTGCATTTCGCCGAGCTGCAGCTGGCCGGCACCATCGGGGCCGCCTCCGCCCACGCCATGGTCTCGACCGTGGTCCAGGAAGGGCCGCTCGGCATCGACGAGGTGATGACCATCATCGACGAGGCGTCCCAGGTGATCGCGTACAGCCACAAGCTTGAGGAGAAGCAGCAGGAGCTCGAGCAGGCGACCGCGAGCCTCAAGGCGGCCAACGAGCGCCTCCAGGAGCTCGATCGGCTCAAGGATGATTTTGTGTCCACGGTGACGCACGAGCTGCGCACGCCGCTGACGTCCATTCGCGCGTTCTCCGAGATCCTCCACGACCACCAGGACATCGATCCGGCCGAGCGCCACCGCTTCCTCGGCCTCATCATCAAGGAGTCCGAGCGCCTCACGCGCCTCATCAACCAGGTGCTCGACCTCGCGAAGCTCGAATCGGGTCATGCCGACTGGCAGACCGCCGAGCTGGATCTCAACGAGATCGTGGCCGATGCGGTGAGCGCCACCAGCCAGATCTTCAAGGGCCGCGGCGTGGCGGTCGAGACGCGCGCCGGGGCAAGGGTGCCGAAGGTGTTCGCCGATCGCGACCGCGTGATGCAGGTGATGCTGAACCTGCTGTCGAACGCGGTAAAGTTCTGCCCCGAGAATACCGGGCGGGTCGAGGTGCGGGTGTCGGAGGACCCCGACAGCGTTCGCATCGATGTGAACGATAACGGCGTCGGCATCGGCCGCGAACACCTGGGGGTGATCTTCGAGAAGTTCCGTCAGGTGGGCGACACGCTGACCGAAAAGCCTGCGGGTACCGGCCTCGGGCTCGCGATCTGCCGGCAGATCGTGGAGCACTTCGGCGGAAAGCTGTCGGTCGTGAGCGAGCTGGGCCGCGGGTCGACCTTCACCTTCACGCTGCCGAAGATCGTCGCGGCCGCCTGAAGCTCAGGGTGGGCGGACGCCGCCCTGCTCGACGAAGAAATGCACCTTGAGCATCAGCGCGAGCACCCACAACACAATCAGCAGGAAGACCGCGACCAGCCACACGTGCTGGTCCACGATCAAGCGCGGCGTGATGAAACGCGTCGCCTTCATGATCGGCTGGGTCGCCGCCGCGAACAGGCGATAGACCAGGTTCTGGTGGCGCATCGCTCCGGCGAAGATGAAGAGGATTCCCTGGCCGAGCATGATGAGGAGTGCGACCTCGACCAGCGCTTTCAGGATGATGGCGAGGAGCAGCATGGTCACCG
>JANNKG010000468.1:0-3009 GCA_031396185.1 Burkholderiales bacterium
ATCCTCGCGATCGCCAGGGCGTTGCGGTTGTCCTTGTTCCAGCCGGTGCGGATCTTGAGCGTGACCGGGACATCGACCGCCCTGACCACCGCGTCGACGATCCTTGCCACCAGCGCCTCATCCTTCAGGAGCGCCGAGCCCGCGTACACGTTGCAGATCTTCTTCGCCGGGCAACCCATGTTGATGTCGATGATGTCGGCGCCGCTGTCGACGTTGTAGTTTGCCGCCTCGGCCATCATCGCGGGATCCGCCCCGGCGATCTGGATCACCTTGGGTTCGACCTCGCCCTCGTGGTTGCCGCGGCGCAGCGTCTTCTCCGACCCCCACAGGAGCGAGTTCGAAGCCACCATCTCGGAGACGGCCATGCCCGCGCCCAGCTTCTTGCAGAGGCTGCGGAACGGGCGATCGGTCACGCCCGCCATGGGAGCGACGATCAGGTTGTTCTTGAGTTGGATGTTTCCGATTTTCACGTCGAGTACGGCAGCCTGGAATTTCCGCTCTGGTAGCGAACGGAAGGCTGCTCATTTTATACGCAGCGCCTGATCCGACAAAGCAGAATTTTCTGCACGACCGTTTGTGCAAGCGCGCAAATCGAGGAATTGTCAACGGGGCCGCGCGACACCCCGCAAAAATCGGCTTCCTAGGTCAGCACCCGATCCGCCCGGATCATGATCGCCTGCGGAATGGCCAGGCCGATGGCGCGCGCCGCGCCCAGGTTGACCGCGAGCTCGTACCGGGCCGCCATTTCGACGGGCGTATTCGCCGGGCGCGCGCCCCGCAGGATCCGCGCGAGGATATCGACGCCACGGCGTAGATCGTCCTTGGTGTCGATACCCAGGCCGATCACGCAGCCCTCGACGACCGCGCGGGTGTCGGAGTGAAAGACCGGCACGCGATAGCGCCTCTCGAAATCGCGCTGGATCCCCAAGGGGTCCCGGGCAACGGCGTCGTGATCAACAAAAAAGTAGCCGTAGGGAAGGACCATGTCGGGCAATTTCGGGGCCAGCGACGCCAGGGTCGCCGAGAGCCCCCGTTCATCGATCGCAACGTCGGCGTTCTCGAGGCGCAATCCCAGCCCGGTTGCGACTCCCAGCAACCGCGTCCTGAGCGCCTGCGAGTACGGCGATTCGGAGCTGGAGCGCATCAACAACGCCACGCGCGTGGCCCTGGGAAGCAACTCCCGCACGAGCTCCAGGCGCTTCACCGTGAGCCCCGCGTATTCTTGCGCGGCGCCGGTGACGTTGCCGCCCGGCTGGCCCAACTCGCGGACGAGCCCGATTTCAACGGGGTCGGAGACGCCGCAAAAAACGATCGGGATGGTGCGGGTCTCGGTTTGCATCGCCTTCGCCTCCAGGAAACCCGGTGCAAACACCGCGTTGGGCGCCCACGCGGCCACCTCCCTGGCACGCGCAGGGAGGAGATCGATCCGCCCGTCCGCACTGAAGTAACGCACCTCGAGGTTCTCGGGGGTGAAGCCGCGTTCGGCGAGCCGGTCCTGGAATAGCTTGCGATACCTCGCTCCGTCCGTGGAGCGATGCTTCGCTCCGTCCGCGGCGCCCCACATGGACAGGAAACCCACCCGGTAGGGCTTGCCCGACCCCCTCTGCGCGGGGGCCTGGCGGGCTGCGCTGGCGAGCGCAGCGAAGGTGAGGAAGCGCCGGCGATTCATCGCGTCACGCTAACATGGGGCGCGGTGAACGCGGCGTGAACTATTCACCCCGGCCGAACCCTCCCCCGCCCGGGGATTCGATCACGAACACGTCGTCCACGCCCATCGTGGTCTCGTCGGCGAACGACAGGTCGGTACGCGAGCCATCGGCGCGTTCCACCCAGTTGGCTCCGACCTTCCCCGGTTTGCCCCCCCCCATGCCATAGGGCGGGATTCGCCGGTGGCCGGCGAGGATCGCCGCGGTCATGGGCTCCAGGAAGCGCACGCGGCGCGTGGCGCCGTCGCCGCCATGCCATCGCCCCGTGCCGCCGCTGCCGCGGCGGATCTCGTGGCCGTCGATGCGCACCGGGTAGCGCCATTCGAGCACCTCGGGGTCGGTGAGCCGCGAGTTGGTCATGTGCGCCTGCACGGTGTCGGTGCCGTTGAAGCCCTCGCCGGCGCCGGTGCCCCCCGAGATGGTCTCGTAATACTGGTAGCGGTCGTTGCCGAAGGTGAAGTTGTTCATGGTGCCGTAGGAGGCGGCCATCACGCCGAGCGCGCCATAGAGGGCATCGGTGAGGCACTGCGAGGTCTCGACATTGCCCGCCACCGTTGCGGCCGGGGAACGCGGATTGAGCATCGAGCCATCGGGAATGATCACCTTCAGCGGCTTGAGGCAGCCGGCGTTCAGCGGAATGTCGTCGTCGACCAGGGTGCGGAAGACGTAGAGCACCGCGGCATAGACCACCGCCGACGGCGCGTTGAAATTGCTCGGCAGCTGGTCGCTGGTCCCGGTGAAATCGATGGTGGCGCTGCGCCGGTCGGGCCCGATGGTGATCTTCACGCGGATCATCGCGCCGTTGTCCATCTCGTAGGCGAATTCCCCGTCCTTCAGGACCCCGATCACCCGGCGCACGCATTCCTCCGCGTTGTCCTGCACGTGGCCCATGTACGCCCGCACGACGTCCAGCCCGAAGTGCGCCACCATGCGCTTCAACTCCTGCACGCCCTTCTCGTTGGCGGCGATCTGCGCGCGCAGGTCGGCGATGTTCTGGTCGGGATTGCGCGCGGGATAACGCGCCCCGGCCAGGAGGGCGCGCATCTCGTGCTCGAGCATGCGGCCGTTTTCGACCAATTTCACGTTGTCGAGCAGCACGCCTTCTTCCTCGATCGTCTTCGAGAAGGGCGGCATCGACCCCGGGGTGATGCCGCCGATGTCGGCGTGGTGGCCGCGAGAACCGACGTAGAAAAGGATGCGGCCCTCTCCAGAGGGAGAGTCGTCGAACACGGGCGAAATCACCGTCACGTCGGGCAGGTGGGTGCCGCCGTTGTAGGGATCGTTCAGCACGTAGACGTCGCCC
>JANNKG010000497.1:0-8793 GCA_031396185.1 Burkholderiales bacterium
GCACTGCATTCGCTGGGATTCATCCTCGCCACTACCGGGCGTGGCGCGGAGGGCTTGCGGCTACTCGACCGCTCGCTCGAGGCCGAGCCGCGCAATGGCGCATTCCTCGACAACCGGGCGCAGGTGCTGATGCAGGTGGGCCGCGACGAGGACGCGCAACGCGACCTCGAACGCGCCGTGGCGATCGACCCCCGATGCCTTCCGGCATGGCTGCACCTCGCCCAGGCGCGCCGCCGGCGGGGTGCGGCGGACGCTGCGATGCAGGCGACGATCACCGCGCTCGCGCTCGATCCCGAACATTCCGGAGTGCGTTACCACGAGGGCGTTCTCCACCTGGAGCGCGGCGACCATCGCGCCGCCGAGGCGAGCTTCCGGCGTGTGCTGCAGCAGGAACCGCGGCATGTGGCCGCGCTCAACAACCTGGGGGTGGTGCTGCGCAATACCGGTCGCAGCGACGAAGCGCTGGCGAGCTTCCAGCGGGCAGCGGCGCTGGACCCGGGCAACCCCGACGCCCTCAACAACCTCGGCCTCGCGCTGCACCAGGACGGGAAGTCCTCCGACGCCATCCGCATGTTCAAGCGCGCGTTGCAGATTCGCCCCGGCTTCGGCCAGGTGTTGCTCAACTGGGGCAACGCGCTTCGCGACGGCGGCGATCTGGACGGCGCGCGCCGGCGCTACGTCGAGGCGCTCGATGCGAATCCGGGCTTCGTCGAGGCGTTGGTGAACCACGCGAGCGTGCTGCTCGAGAGCGAATGCCTCGACGAGGCACGCGCGCTCTACGAGAGGGCCGCGTCTGCGCGCCCGGGTTACGCGGAGGCGCAAGCGGGGCTGGCCCAGGTGCAGCTGCGCGAGCAGCGCTTCGAATCGGCATGGGAAAACTATGAGCGTCGCTTCGACACCGATCCGCCGGCAGCCCGCAAGCGGATGCTGCCGATGCCGTTGCTCGTGCCGGAAAAACTGGCGCGCGCGCGGCGCGTTGCGGTGTGGATGGAGCAGGGCGTGGGCGACCAGATTCTCTTCTCGACGCTGCTCCCGGAGCTCGGGCGGCGGGGAATCGAGGCCGTAGTCGAAGTCGATCCGCGCCTGGCGGGGCTCTATCGCCGCGGGCTTCCGGACGTGACCTTCGTCACCCCGGCCGAGTCGGATGCGGCTTTTGCGGGCTGCGATGTTCACGCGGCCCTCGGGTCGTTGCCCCGCTTGTTCCGGCGCAGCGCCGCAAGCTTCTCGTCGCAACCCGATTCAATCCTTCGAGCCGATCCCGCGCGCGTTGCAGCCTATCGGGCGCAGATCGGACCGGGCCCGGCGATCGCCATCGCCTGGCGCAGCCTGCACAAGGGAAACCGGCGTGCGCTCGGCGAGCGCAAGTCGATCCCGCTCGAGTCATTCGCCCGGCTCGCGCAGGACACCGGCGCGCGCCTGGTGGACCTGCAATACGGCGACGTTTCCGAGGAGCGCCTGGCGTTCGAGGCGCGCCATCCGGGTGTCCTCCTGCGCCTCGAGGGTCTCGATGCATTCGCGGACCTCGAGGGATTGGGCGCGGCGCTGGTGGCGTGCGGGCGCCTGGTGTCGTCGAGCAACGTGACGGCGCATCTCGCTGGAGCGCTGGGAGTCGCCACGCAGCTGCTGTACCTGCGCGGCTGGGCGCCGTTTTCCTACTGGGTGCCGGGCCCGGGATCGCGCTCGCTCTGGTATCCGTCGGTCGCGGTGCCGGGAGCCGCCTGGGAGCGCTGGGAGGAAGCCTTCGAAGCGCTCCAGGCCAGCGCGAAATGAGGTGGTGCTGTTGAGAGGAGTCGAACCTCCGACCTACTGATTACGAATCAGTTGCTCTACCAACTGAGCTACAACAGCACGCGAACCGGTAATTTTACAAGAAAAAGGGGGCCGGGATAACCCGGCCCCCTTGGATGGAGCTTTCCTCGCTCAGCGTTCGCCGCCCGGATACCAGTAAACCCGCGAGCGGATCTGCTGGATCGGGATCGGCGGTTGCTGCGCGCCGATCGGCGAACCGCTGCCCGTCTTCAGGTCGACGCCACCGATCAGCACGTTGATCGACTTCGTGGTTCCGTCGGGAAGCGTGACCGGCACCGTGCCGACCACGGGCGAGGGGGGAATTCCGCCGCCGGTGAACACGCCCGAGCGGGAGCCGCCGCAGAGAGCGCCACTGCCGACCACACCCGACGCATTGAGCAGGTTCACCGCGTAGCCGCGCGCCTCGCCCAGGTTCGCCGCGCACGTTCCCGGCACCGTCGCGACCGGGCGGTTGGTGCTGAAGAACACCGTGCCGCCGAAGATGACCGACGACGTCACGGTCTGCTCGCCGCGGCCGGCGTTCAGGTCCATGTACCAGCCTTCCTTGCCGACACCGATGACGCTGCTGCAATCGGTCCCGGAGGTGAAGTCGGACAGCTGTGCTCCGTCGAGGTCCACCGGCAGGCTGGTGGTCGCGAACGAATCGATGAAGCTGTAGAAACGATTCGTCACGGGCGAGACGTACGGGTAGTTCGAGATCAGCGGACGCTCGCGGTCGCCGGTGCCGAGCGCCAGGTACACCTTCAATCCGAGGGCGAGCACCGACGGGCCGAACAGGAACTTGCGGTTCGCGCCGGAGGTCTTGGCGATCCGGGTGATCGTCCAGGCACCGGAGGCGCGCGCCACGAAGGTGACGGGGTCCACGAAGTCGATCCGGTACACGTTGCCGCCGGTGTCGGCGACGTACGCGTGGTCGACCTTCCCGTCGAAATCGCGGTCGATCAGCGTCACGTCCGCGGCGACGCTGCGAAGCGTGTCCAAGGTCGCAAGCTTGGCGCCGGTATTGGCGTCGAGGATGTAGACCTTGTTGCCCTTGGGGGACAAGCACGTGGTGACCGCCGCGTCGTTGTCCTCGCAGTTGTCGTAACCCCCACCCATGATGATTACCGGGTTGGCTCCACCGGCGTATCCCCTGAGGAATGCACCGTTGGGCACCGACCAGGTCTGGCCGATTCCCGACATGTCGGTTGTGCAGTCGGTGTCGTTGAGAAGGTTCGGACAGCCCTTGGCCCACTTGAAAGCCGGTGTCGTGCTGGACACGTCGAAGCCGTACACCATGCGTCCGCCGCGGCGCTGGGTCGGGAAGATCCAGACTTTGCTGTTGTCGGCAGTCTGGTAGAGCCCAATGGATCCGTCGAAGAAGTAATCCTTGCGCTGCGTCGTGAGGCCGATCGGAAGGTTCGGATAGGTGACCTTCGGATCGTTCAAGTAAAGCCGCTTGAGCGACGCATGGTGCTCAGGCGCGATGAACGACCAAAGTTCCTTGCCGGTTGCGCCTTGCACCGCGCGCAGCACGCCGTCGTTGGAGCCGTAGTACACCTCCACCCTGCGCGTTCCCGGCGGGGCAGGCAGGGCGGGGCTGAAGTTGACGGGCAGCGGACGCGAGTGGGCGATGTCGGCATGGATCGAAGGGCGGGGCTCGAGCACGTTCAAATCGCCGTTCTCGTCGTTGACGTCCAGGCCCTTGGTGTAATCGACGATCTTGGTATTCTGCGTGGCATCGACTGCGCCGGTACGGGCCGCAGTGACGTTCAGGTTGGTCAGCGCGACCATGGCCAAGCACGGCGCCGTAGCACAGGTGTACATCGTGCGATTTACCGTGAACGACGGCCCCGCCACCACCCCGCCGACGTTACCCCTGCGCAAGACTTCGGCCGCCCCGCCTTTTTCGACTACGGAGCCGTCGGGGAGGTCTGAATTGATGCTGCCGGCGATCGTGGTGCAGGTGCCCGCCGAGGGTGCGCTGAAGCTCCAGTAGGCACCGCTATCGGTGGTCCAGAAGCTGGTCGCGCAACTCTGCAGGAAGCCGGTGGTCGCGGCAAGGGCCTCGGCGCGGTTACTGTCGGCGAGCTTGGCGTCGGTACCAAAGAGCACGATCTGGTACTGCTTGAGGTTGCCGTACCAGCGCGGGAGTGCGTCCGGGTCCGGTCGGAACATGCCGATGAAAACCTGGTTTTCGTTCTGCGACCGGTTGGTGGCATTGATCGGGAGCGAGGCGGAGGCAAACACCGAGTTCACCGCCTGGATCTCGATCAGGATCTCCTTCAGCGCGGCCACGATCGCGTTGTCGTTGCGCGCCTCGAAATATCGCCCACCGCCGAACTTGGCCATCGCCTTCATCATGGCCGTCTGGTTCAAGTCCTGCTGCGCGTTGAAGACGTCGATGGTGTAGGTCTGGACGCTCTGCCGGCCGGGCGCCTCGTTCACGTCCGTGAGGTTCAGGTATTTCGACCAGTTGGCGACCTTCCAGTTTTTGTTGCCGATGCCGGCGGGATTGACCGTATCCCCGTTGATGCCCGAGAGCAGCGTGATCGGCGAGTCCTGGCTGGGGTAGCCGTTGCCGATGAAGATGATGAAATTCTTGGCGCAGGCATTGAGGCCGGTCGCGTCAATGGGAGTCTTGTAGGTCGTCTTGGCGCCGTCGGTGAACGCCGCGGGATCGGCCTTGGGATCGAGCACCGCATAGCGCCTTTTGCCGAAGTGGGTCGAGTCCTGCGGAGTGCCGGCGACGGCAGGGTCCAGGTTGGCGCGCGCGGGGTCGGTGAAGCCGCCGAAGTACTTGAAGGCCTCGAAGAGCGATGCGCTGTAGAGCGTAGAGGCGGAGTTCGTCTTCTCGCCCGGAGAGTTGAAGTTCTTGAGGATGCAATTGGGCGTACCCAGGAGGCTGTTGTTGCCCGCCGGGCAGGCCGCGGTACCGACCATCTCCTTGAACGCGGCCTTGTTGGTCGGGTTCATGGGCCGGATGTGGTAGCGAACGTACGCACCGTCGGGGGCGCCTGAAGTGAACATCATCAGCCCGAGGTTCAGGTTGGTGTTGACGTTGGGATCGTCCATCAGCAGGGAGAGCGCCCTCAGCTCGCCTTCGCCCTGCTTCCCGGTCGCCCACGCCTGGTTGTTGGCCGACCAGTTGGCGCTGTTGTCGATGATGATCAGCACGTTCGGCGCCGTCGCCGCGTTGGGCGCCGGGTTGGTGAACAGGTCGATGTCCTCGGCGCCGGCCGGAACCGGGGAGAGGAAGGCGGACGCCAAAAGGGAGGCGCAAAGTTTGCGGAGGGACGAGGGTCTCACGAGGGACTCCTTCGGGGGGATGTGGTGTTAGGGACAGAAAGTGGCGATGGTCAGCGCGGGAACGCGAACGCTCACGCCTTGTGTCGCCGTGTAGGTGATGTCCGCGGCCGCGGCCGCGACGCCGGTCGGGAGGGTCTGGGCGGTGATGTCCCACACAGTCTGGCCGCAGAGCGAGGCGCCCGAGGTTTGCGCGCCCTCCACCGCGAAAGTGCCCTGGGTCTGGGCCTGGAGGCACGCCACGTCCTGGGCGGTGGGCCCGGAGATGACGAGCTCGCTGACCAAGGTCACCTTGGCCTGCACGCAGGCCGGGTTGGGCACGAGCGTGGTGGTCAGGTCGTTCGTTCCATCCCCGTTCAAGTCGGTGCACAGCGTGTTGGCCACGCCGCCGCACGGGAACTCGATCGCATTGCCGGGGAAGTCGATGAAGCGATTGCTGCCGATGACCGTCTCGATGGTCTTCTGTGTCGAGTCGAGCGCCACCGAGCGGTCCTGCAGGTTGCCCACCATCTTCAGGTTCACGATCGAGGTGTTCATCGCGCTCACCGCGAACAGCGTGAGCATGATGAGCATGATCATGGTGACGAGCAGGGTGGCTCCCTGCTGGGTGGCGCGTCGGCGCGTCATGGCGTGTCTCTCCGGTCGGACGGGTTGACGAGGCGGATCAGCCCCGAATAAGCGTGGCGGCGGAAGGCGCCGCCCGGGGCAACGCTCACCACCGCGCCCGCGGCGTCGCGGCCCAGCGTGTAGGTCTTGGGATCTGTGTAGTTGACCGAGGGCTCGATGTTGCGGGCGATCAGGTGGACGCGGGCCGTCAACACGTTTGCCCAGTTGCTGCCCGCGGTGCAGCCCGCGCACGCGAAGGTCGAGGGGTTTGCGTTATACACGTCGGGGTCTCCGTCGTTGTCCGTGTCGATGCCGTACTCGACCTGGAACTCTTCGATGCCTTCCACCAGCGGGCTCTGGACCCAGGCGTTGGCGGTGGCGTTGAAATCCAGCCGCTTGAGGGTCGGCACTGCGGACCCGGCGCCGTTGTTGTCGCTCACGTAATAGATGCGCACGAGGTATTCCCGCAGCCCCGCCACACCGGCGCAGTTGCGCTGGGTTCGCGCGAAGGGCGCCGTCCCCCGCAGCCCCAGCTCGTACGCATTGGCGGGGACCGCCACTTCGGCGGCACAACGCGCCACCTGGATGTAGGGCCTGCCATTGGCAGCCACAGCGCAGCCAACCGCGCCGGCCACGCAGGTGCTGACACGCCGCACGACCAGGACGTCGGTGTTGGCCTTGAGGTCTGCCGGGATGCATCCCGGGGCCAGGGCGCCGTTGTCGTACCCCTGAATGTGGTGCGGAATGGCGGCGACCCAATCGGGCTGGTTGAACGAGCAGGGATCGACCAGTGCCGCCGGAGGTGTGAAGGTGGCGCCCCGCACGTTCAGCTCGCCGTAGAATCCCGCCACGCGAAGCTCGTCGCCGAGCAGCTCCATCGCGAAGCGCCCGTTCTCGATCTGGCGGCTGTTGCGCTCCATCTCGGAGCGCGCGGCACTCTGGTTGGCGAAGAGCGTGGCCAGGCCGGCGAGGACCATGAGGCCCAGGGCGATGGCGATCATCAACTCGATCAGCGAAAGCCCCGCCATTCGGGCGAGCGACGCAGGGGGATGACGGTGCATCACGCAGAGCCCTTTCATGGGGGCGACCAAGCGGGTCCCGCGGTCGCCGCAGCCGTCGTTATGCAGGTGCCGGTGGCGGTGTTGTTTTGCAGGCAACCGATGAGGATCGTCGAGGTCAGGGCGCGTCGCGTCTTCTCGTCTCCGTACTGGCCCGCGCCGCAGACGGTCCCCGGGGCGACGGTCTGGTTGATGCCCTGCCAGACCACGGAAACCAGGAATTGGAAAGGCATGGCGTTGTCGATGACTTCCACGCAACCGCGGGCGCCGATCATCGCGCCGACCCTGAGGCCGCCCGCCGATTCGGACGCGCCCAGGAGCGCGTTGTGCCATTCGCACTGGTCGAGGGCGGCGCCGTTCTGGGCGGCGCAAGGGGCTACCGCCCCCCCCGTGCCCACTCCCGGTGTCTCGTAGCTCAGGGCGTTCTTGCGGTTCGAGTTGATGCGATCGACCATGTCCTGCAGGAGCACGATCGCCTGGGCCCGCTGGAATGATTCCGCCTCGGCGAGCTGCGCGCGCGATTGCAACCCGGCAAGCCCCAGGAGCCCGAGGACCACGATCACGATCGAAATCAGCACTTCGATCATCGAGGTGCCCGCCTGGGTGCGCCGGATCGAGGCCGGGCCCTGAATCGCATTCAGCATGTCCGGGGCCTCCCGCTCAGCTCCACGGCAACACATCGAGTGAAGACCGCGGAAGCGCTCGTCGCGGTGAGGGTGAACTGCGCAGGGCCCCCGTTCAGCCGCCCGTTGCGCGCGAAGGTCACGGTCGGGCCTCCGACGATCGCCACCGCAACCGGAATGGGCACGGGATCGTCACCAATAATGCGGTCCTGCTTGAGGAGGTTGCCGTTCGCGTCGGTGAGCTGCCAACCCCGCCCCCAATTCCCGAAGTTGGGGGTAATCGTCACGGCGGTGTTGCGCTTGATCGCCTCGCTGCGGGCGAGCGTGAGGCTTGCGAACAAGTCGAACGCCGCAGTCTTGACGCTCTGGCTGCGGATCATTGCCGCCATGTTGGGGGCGGCGATGGCCGTGATGATGCCGACGATCGCCAGCACGAGGAGAATCTCCGTGGCGGTGAAGCCACGCATCCGCACATGCGAATGGACGGGTCTCATCGGCGTCACCATGCGGAATCCGTGCCGCCAACGTTGCGCCGCTTAAGGCCGCTGCTCGTCAGCTCGAGGAATCCATCCGCGACCTGGGGCTTCCCGGCAACGGGTGTGGCCGTGATGATGTACGAGGGAATCGCTGCTCCGGCGACGACCGTAACGGTATAGAAATCGCTCACGCTGGCGGGCGGCGGCGCGCCGAGGGTCGTGGCTGCGTTCGGGTCAACGGCGTAGGCGCGGGCGTCGAGGAGGTACGCCGATTGACGCTGGGCGAGGTTCATGAGGTAAGACTGCGCATCGGCCCGGCGCCCCTTGCGCAACTGGCTCTGGTACGACGGGATCGCGATCGCGGCAAGGATGCCGATGATCGCGACGACAATCATGACTTCGATGAGCGTGAACCCGCGCGCTTTCTTCAATGCAGCCTCCCCTTTTTTGTGGGCTTGCCGAAACATAAAGGGGTGCGGCCCGGCGGGCAACGGCCGTCCGACCGGCGGCGGGAATCGGGGGGGCGAGCGGCAGCCTCCTGCGGCTAGGCGGCGGGAGGGGCGGGAGGGGCGAGGCCCTTCGGCAGGGGGAAGGTCACCGCCTCGTTGATCCCCTCGAGCTCGCGCACCCGGCGCGCTCCCAGGGCCTGGAGGCGCAGGATCACGGCGTGGACCAGGACCTCCGGGGCCGAAGCCCCGGCGGTCACCCCGATCGAGCGCTTGCCGGCGATCCATTCGGGCTTGAGCTCCGCCACGTTGTCCACCAGGTAGGCGTCGCACCCCAGGTTGCGCGCGACTTCCCGGAGCCGGTTGGAGTTGGAGCTGTTGGGCGAGCCCACCACGATCACCACGTCGCATTTCGGCGCCATGAACTTGACCGCGTCCTGGCGATTCTGGGTGGCGTAGCAGATGTCGTCCTTCTTCGGGCCGACGATGG
>JANNKG010000501.1:0-7580 GCA_031396185.1 Burkholderiales bacterium
AGCTTGCCGGCTTTTTCCATCGCGTCGAGCTTGGCAGTGTCCTCGGAGGACTCGATCTGGCGGCCGTAGGCGCCGGCTTCCTTGCCCGCCTTCAGAACCGCGGCCTGCAGGTCCTTGGGCAGCTTGCCGAACGTCTTGCCCGAGAAACACAGCGGCCGGATGGTGATCGCGTGCTCGGTCATCGCAAGGTGCGGGCCGACCTCGTAGAACTTCATCTGCTCTACGCCGGCCGCCTCATTCTCGCCGGCGGCGATCACGCCGTTCTGGATCGCGTTGTAGACCTCGTTGTACGCGATCACGGTCGGCGACATGCCGGCTGCGGCAAAAGTCTTGCTCCAGATCGGCGCGCCCTGCACGCGCACCTTGAGCCCCTTCATCTCGGCGAGGTTGCGCACCGGCTTGTTGACGAAAATGTTGCGCGTGCCCCCGCCGGCGTAGCCGATCAGCATGACCTCGGCCTTCTGCGCGATCTCGTCGGCGACCGGCTTCAGCAGGTCCTGGTCGAGCACCTTGTTCCAATGGTCGAGGTCGCGGAAGAGAAACGGCGCATCGATGAATGGCGCGGCCTTCGAGAACGTGGACATGTGCGCGGGCGACACAACCGCATAGTCCACGGCCTTGCCCTGGTTCATGTAGGCAAAGTAATCCTTCTCCAGCCCCAGCTCGCTATTCTTGTGCAGCACGAAGTTGATCGGCTTGCCGTAGTACTTCTTGACCAGCTCCTCGAACTTGACCATCGCCTTGGTGAACGCGTGTTCGTCGCTGAACTGCGATGCGCCGTGAAGTGTGATGCTCTGCGCTGCAGCCGGAAGCGCTAAGGCCGCGGCGGCGATTGCGGCCGCGACGCGGGTCAGGATGGCTCTGCGTTGCATGACTCCTCCCTGTCGTTATGGATGTTGCTGCAGGGCGCGTTTCTCTTACGGAAGCGGCGCGGTCTTGAGAACCTCTTCGAAGGTGGTGATGCCCTGGGCGACCTTGGTGGCCCCGGAGACCCGCAACGGCCGCATGCCCGCCTTGTAGGCGGCCTGGGTGAGTGCCACGATGTCGGTCTTGTCCTGGATCAGGTGCTTGATCTCGCGAGTGAACTGCATTATCTCGTAAATGCCCACGCGCCCCAGGTAGCCGGTATTGCGGCACTCGAGGCAGCCAACCGGGCGATACACGTACTCCGGCGGCGGCGCCTTGAACGGCGCGCAGACCGAGTGCCACAGGCGATGTTCCTCCTCGCGCGCGAACGCCACCTTTTCCTTGCAATGCGGACAAAGGGTGCGCACCAGGCGCTGGGCCATGATCCCGATGATGCTTGAATTGAGGAGGTAGGCCGGCGCCCCCAGGTCCAGCAGGTCCAGCAGGCGCGTGATCGAGGAAGGCGCGTCGTTGGTGTGCAGCGTCGACAGGACGAGGTGGCCAGTCAGGGCTGCTTGAATCGCCATGTCGGCGGTCTCGTGGTCGCGAATCTCGCCGATCATGATGATGTCGGGGTCCTGGCGCATCAGCGCGCGCACCCCGGCGGCGAAGGTGAGGTCGATCTCGGGTTGCACCTGCATCTGGTTCACCCGCGAGTCGATCATCTCGATCGGGTCCTCGATGGTGCAGACGTTGACCTCGGGCTGCGCCAGCTGCTTCAACGTCGTGTAAAGCGTAGTGGTCTTGCCCGAGCCGGTAGGCCCGGTCACCAGCAGGATGCCGCCGGGCTGCTTGATCAGGTTCTGCCAGGTCGCGTTCTCGTCGTCGGTAAAGCCCAGGTCGGTGAAGTCGCGCTTCAAGACCTCGGGGTCGAAGATGCGCATCACCAGCTTCTCGCCGTGGGCGGTCGGCAGCGTTGACAGGCGCAGCTCGATCTCCTCGCCGTCGGGCATGCGCGTCTTGATGCGCCCGTCCTGCGGGCGGCGCTTCTCCACCACGTCCATGCGCCCGAGGATCTTGATGCGTGAAGTCATCGCGACCATCACCGAGAACGGCACCTGGTAGACCTCGTGCAGGACGCCATCGATGCGAAAGCGCAGGATGCCCACCTCGCGCCGCGGTTCGAGGTGGATGTCGCTGGCGCGCTGGTCGAAGGCGTACTGCCACAACCAGTCGACCAGGTGGACGATGTGGTGGTCGTTGGCGTCGAGCTGGCGGCCGGCCTTGCCGAGCTCGACCAGCGATTCGAAATTCGACAGGCCTGAAGTCTGCACGCCCGAGGCCTCGGCGCGCTTCATGCTCTTGGCGAGGTTGAAGAACTCGCCCTGGTAGCGCTCGATGTCGACGGGGTTGGCGAGCACGCGCTTGATGTTCAGGCGCAGCATCTGCGCCAGCTCCGCCTCCCACGCGGTCATCATCGGCTCGCTGGTGGCGATGGTGACATCCTTGCCGCTGACTTCCACCGGCAGGATGCCGCGCTTCAGCGCGTAGTCCGACGACATCACCTGGGTGACCGCCTTCAGGTCGATCTTCAGGGGGTCGATGCGGTAGGCAGGCATCTTGAGCCGGGCTGCCAGCCATTCGGTGAGTGCCTCGGCGGAGAGCGCCGCGCCCGGAGGGACCTTCGAGCGCAGCCGCGCCTCACCGATCAGGACCAGGGGATGGCGCCCGCCCCGCGCGAATCGACCGTCGTGCAGGAGCTTGGCGGCGGCTTCGGCTTCGACCAGCCCGTCCGCGACCAGCCAGTCCAGCACTTCCTTCAGCTGGAGCTTGCGGTCGACGCGTGCGGACGTCACTGAAGCCATGGGGAATTATGTCAGGTTCGACAAGGCGATGGCGTCGTCCACGGTGTTGGCCTCGCGGATCGGCTTGTCGCCCCGCATTCGCAGCATCCGCGGGAACCTCACCGCGATACCCGACTTGTGGCGCTTGGAGCGCTGGATGCCCTCGAAGCCGAGCTCGAAGACGAGCTCCGGCTTCACCGTACGCACCGGGCCGAATCGCTCGAGGGTGTTACGCCGGATGAAGTTGTCCACCACCCGGATCTCCTCATCGGTCAATCCCGAGTACGCCTTGGCGAAGGGCACCAGCTCCTCGCCCTTCCATAGCGCGAACGTGTAATCCGTGTAGAGACTCGCGCGCTTGCCGTGGCCCTTCTGCGCGTACACCAGCACCGCGTCGAGGGTGTAAGGCTCGACCTTCCATTTCCACCACACGCCGCGCGGACGGCCCACCCCGTAGGCCGAATCGCGGCGCTTGAGCATCAGCCCTTCGGTGCCCATCGCGCGGCTATCGGCGCGGGCGGCCGCGAGGGTTTCCCATGACGGCGCGCGAAGCTGGGACGACGTGTCGAAGCGCGGGGCGCCCGGAATCGAATGGACGATCGCGGCGAGCCGCGCCCGGCGTTCCTCGAGCGGGCGGTCGCGCCAGTCGCTGCCATCGGATTCGAGCAGGTCGAAGGCGAGGAAGATGACCGGGGCGTCTTCCATGACCTTCTTCCCCGGATTCTTCCGGCCGAGCCGCTTCTGCAGCGCGGCAAAGGGCATCACGCGCCCGCCTTTCCAAGCCAGGATCTCGCCGTCGAGCACGCAGTCGGGAAGCTTTGCCGCGTCGGCCATGACCTCGGGGAACTGGCCTGCGATGGGCTCGTCGCCCCGCGACCAGAGCGCGCTCACATCGCCGCGGCGAATCAGCTGCGCGCGGATGCCGTCCCATTTCCACTCGACCAGCCAGTCGGCGCGATCGCCGAGCTGCTGCGGGTCGCCTTCCAGGGGCTGTGCGAGGAAGAACGGATACGGATTGGCGCGGTTCGCCTCGACCGTCCCGGGGTCCACGATATGTTCCCACATCGCTTCGGACGGCGACCAGTCGCCGGTCAACCGGTGGGCAATGACTTTCGGATCGATGCCGAAGGCCTGGCCCATGGCGCGCACCACCAGCAGGGCGGACACGCCGACGCGGAAGTTTCCGGTAATGAGCTTGTTGAAAACGAAGCGCTGCGTGCCTTCGAGGGAGGCCCAATACTCCTCGAGGCGGGCGCGTTGCTCGATCTCGCCCAGCTGGCGCAGTGGCAGCAGGCGCTCTTCGATCCACGCATGCAGCGGGTCGGCGCGCGCGTGGGTGGGTGGCGGCAGCACCAGTGCGATGGTCTCTGCGAGGTCTCCCACCGCATCGTAGGACTCTTCGAAGAGCCACAGCGGCAATCCCGCCGCTTCCGCCGCCCAGGTGTGGAGCCGCTTGCTCGGGACCGCCTGACGGGGCCGGTGGCCGGTGAGAAACCACGCGGCCCACACTGCGTCGCGCGCCTCGGCGGTGGCGAAGTACTCGGACATCGCGGCCGTCTTCGCCTTGGTGCTGGTACTCGCGTCGATCGCCTCGAACAGCTCCGCGAATTTCTTCATTGACAGTAGTGGCTTGCGGATACGCAAATCTTGGGAACCGCAGATGGCCGCAGATGAACCCCCGATGACCGCAGATAAAGCCTGGAGAGTTTCGCGCGACGGTGATGACAGGCACGAACGCCCGGCAATCCATCTGCGGCCATCCGCTTTTCATCTGCGGCCATCTGCGTTTTCATGGACTTGCGCCGGCGTCACTCTCCACCGCCCCCGGCATCTCAGCCCCAGCCTCCCCTTCGAACTCGGTCTTCATGGCGTGGGCTTCGAGGCCGCGCTCGGTGAGCCATTGGACCAGCGGCCCGGTGCTGCCGTGTGTCACGAAGATGCGCTCGGCGCCGGTGGCGGCGATGGCGCGATTCAGGCTCGGCCAGTCGGCATGGTCGGAGAGCACGAAGCCCTGGTCGACCGCGCGGCGGCGTCGGGCGCCGCGGATCGCCATCCATCCCGAAGCGAACGCGTCGGAGTAATCGCCGAAGCGCCGCAGCCACGGGCTCGACTGCGCGGAAGGGGGCGCCACGATGAGGGCGCAGGCGTAATCCTGCTTGCGATCCAGCTCGCCCACCATGCGGGTCTGAGGGAGCGCCACGCCGCTCTCGCGATAGCCGCGGTTCAGGGCCTCCACCGCGCCGTGCACGACGATGGGACCGATCGAGGCGTCGACGCTCGCGAGGATGCGCTGCGCCTTGCCGAACGCGTAGCCGAAGAGCACGCTAGCGCGCCCCTCTGCGGCATTGGCGCGCCACCATCGGTTCACCCCGTCGAAGATGCGGTCGGGATGCGCCCAGCGGTAGATCGGCAGCCCGAACGTGGACTCGGTGACGAACGTGTGGCAAGGGACCGGCTCGAATGGCTCGCAGGTGGGATCCGGATCGAGCTTGTAGTCGCCCGACACGACCCATACCTCGCCGCCGCATTCGAGTCGCACCTGCGAGCTGCCGAGCACGTGCCCCGCAGGGTGCAGCGAGATCCGGACGCCGTTGAGGTCGCGGGTCTCGCCGTAGTCGAGTCCCTCGATCGCGGCGTCCGCGCCCAGGCGCGTCTGCAATACCGGAAGTCCCGGGCGCGCCGAAAGATAGGCGCCGCTGCCCGGTCGCGCGTGGTCGCCATGGGCGTGCGTGATCACCGCCCGGTCCACGGGACGCCACGGATCGATGTAGAAATCGCCCGCAGCGCAATACAGGCCGCGGGCAGTGGGCTTGACGAGCATCACGGTGTCGGACACCGATTTCTCCCGAAAATTGGTGTCCGACACCGGTTTTTCTCAGCCCGGCTTCACTTGTCCGCGAGTCGCTTGCCGGGATCGTCCCAGCTCCTGGGATCCTCGAGGGGCTCGAGGTGGGTGAGGACCTCGACGTGCGGCAGGCGTGACTGGATCTCGCTTTCCAGTTTTTCCACCAAATCGTGACCCTCCTGAACGCTCATCTTGCCGGGCACGAGGATATGCACGTCGACAAAGCTCTTCGCGCCCGCCACTCGCGTGCGTAGCGCGTGATAGTCGCAGCCGCGGTCCTTCAGCGTCTCCAGCACCGAGACGATCAGGTCACGCTCCTCATCGGGCACCGCGCGGTCCATGAGACCGTGGAAGGAGCGCGACATCAGCTGCGCACCGGTGCGGATGATCTGCACCGCGACCACCAGCGCGATCAGCGGGTCGAGCCGCAGCCACCCGGTGGTCTGCACCAGGATCACGCCGATGAAGACGCCCGCCGTGGTCCACACGTCGGTCAAAAGATGACGCGCGTCGGCTTCGAGGGTGATCGAGCGGTGCGCGCGCGCCGCCCGCAGCAGCACCCAGGCGCAGGCCGCATTGGCGAGCGAGGCGACAAACGACAGGGCGAGCCCGAGCCAGACCTGGTCGAGCGGTTGTGGATTGAAGAGCCGCGGCACCGCGGTCCAGATGATGCCTCCGGCAGCTACGAAGATGAGCGCGCCCTCGATGCCGCTCGAGAAATATTCGGCCTTCTCGTGACCGAAGTTGTGCTCGCGGTCGGGCTTGGCGGCCGCGTAGGTGAGGACCGCGAGCGCTATCAGCGCGGCGACGATGTTCACCACGGATTCGACCGCATCGGACAGGAGCCCGACGGAACCCGTGAGGAGATACGCGGCGAACTTCAGCGTGATCACGACGATGGAGGTCGCGAGCGAGATCCACGCGTAGAACGTGGGGGCGCGTTCGCTCACGGAAGGCGCCCGTCGCGGCAGCGGATGGAGCTCACCGGTGCGCTCGGCGACCTACAAAGCGACCCGGAAATCGGCGGCCGTCTTGGCCTTCACATCCTCGACCGTGACCCCGGGATGCAACTCGGTCAGCACCAGCCCCTTGCCCGGCTCCACCTCGAATACGCACAGGTCCGTGATGATCTTGTTCACCACACCCTTGCCGGTGAGCGGCAGCGTGCATCGCTTCAGGACCTTGGACGCGCCGTCCTTGGAGGTGTGCTCCATCAATACCACCACGCGTTTCACGCCGGAGACCAGGTCCATCGCGCCTCCGGGGCCCTTGACCATCTTCCCGGGCACCATCCAGTTGGCGAGGTCGCCGTTCTCGGCCACCTCGAGGCCGCCGAGGATCGACAGGTCCACGTGGCCGCCGCGAATCATCCCAAAGGAATCGGCACTCGAGAAAAAGCTCGATCCCGGCAGCGTGGTGATGGTCTGCTTGCCGGCATTGATGAGATCCGGATCGACCGCGTCGTCGGTCGGAAAGGGCCCGATGCCGAGGAGGCCGTTCTCCGACTGCAGGTGCACGGTCATGCCCTTGGGAATGTGGTTGGCGACCAGGGTCGGGATGCCGATCCCGAGGTTCACGTAAAAGCCATCTTGCAGCTCCTGGGCCGCGAGGCGCGCCATCAGGTCGCGCGTGGGCGAATCCTTCTTTGATGCCGTCCCGCCGGAGACGGTGCGGAACTCGATGCGCTTCTCGTACTTCGCGCCCTGGATGATGCGGTCGACGTAGATGCCCGGCGTGTGGATATTTTCCGGGTCGAGCTCACCCACCTCCACCAGCTGCTCGACCTCGGCCACCGTCACCTTGCCGCAGGTGGCGATCATGGGATTGAAGTTGCGCGAGGTCTTGCGATAGACCAGGTTGCCGAGCTTGTCGCCCTTCCAGGCCTTGACGATGGACACGTCGGTGCGGATCGCCTCCTCGAGCACGTACTCGCGGCCGTCGAACACATGGGTGTCATGCTTCTCGGCGAGCCGGGTGCCGTACGCGGTGCGCGTGTAGAAGCCCGGGATGCCGGCGCCGCCGGCGCGGAATTTCTCCGCGAGCGT
>JANNKG010000516.1:0-5855 GCA_031396185.1 Burkholderiales bacterium
ATCCTCGCCCGTCTCGGTATTCGCGGAAGACTTCTCGCTCTTGATCAGGACCCCGCGGCGCATGCGGATCGCGCGCTCGAAGATCCGCGTCTTGAGCTGATCCACGCGAGGTTCTCGACAATGACCCGGCAGCTCGCCGCCCGCGGCATTCCGAAAGTGGCCGGCGTGCTGCTCGACCTCGGGGTTTCGAGCCCGCAACTCGATGAGGCGCGCCGCGGGTTCAGCTTCTCGCGCGACGGCCCGCTGGACATGCGAATGGACACATCGCGCGGGGAAACCGCCGCCGAGTGGCTCAACCGCGCCGACGAAAACGACATCAGGGAGGTGATCCGCAACCATGGGGAAGAACGGTTTGCTAAGGCAGTTGCAGCAGCGATTGTTGACGCAAGGCGCGAGCAGCCTCTCGTCACCACCCGGCAACTTGCCGAGATCGTGGGTCGCGCGGTTCGCACGCGCGAGCCGGGGCAGCACCCGGCGACCCGCACCTTTCAGGCTGTTCGGATTCACCTCTATCAAGTGCTTGAAGAGCTGGAAGTAACGCTCCCCCAGGCGGCCGACCTGCTCGAGCCGGGCGGGCGCATGGCGGTCATCAGCTTCCACTCGCTCGAGGATCGCCTGGTCAAGAATTTCATCCGCACGCGCTCCACCGGCGACACGCTGCCCAAGGGCGTGCCGGTGCGCGAACGCGACCTGCCGCGCGCGCAGTTGCGCCCGATCGGCCGCGCCGTGAAGCCCGGCGAAGCGGAATTGCGCCGCAACCCGCGTGCCCGCAGCGCCGTGCTACGGGCCGCCGAGAGAAACTCCCCCTCTCCCCTGGGAGAGGGCTGGGGTGAGGGACGCCTCTCGTGGGCCGGCTGAACGCGATGCTGGTCGTCCTCGTCGTCGCCTGTGCACTCGGCGTGATCACCTCGCAGCACCAGGCGCGGAAGCTCTTCGCCGGGCTCGAAGGCGAGCAGGCCGCGGCGCGCAAGCTTGGCGAGGAGTGGACGCAGCTGCAGATCGAGCAGGGCACCTGGGCCACCCACAAACGTGTCGAAGCGGTGGCCTCGAAGCAGCTCGGCATGCGGTTGCCCGACGCCGCAACGACGGTGATCGTCAAGGTGGAGGGCGCGCCTCGATGAGGCTCCGGAAGAACGACTTCGAGAAGCGCACCCCGGAGCTGCGGCTGAAACTCGAGGGCTGGCGCTCCCGCCTGGTCCTGGTGATGGTGATTTCGGGATTCGCGGTGCTGGCGGGTCGCGCCTTCTACCTGCAGGCGCTCAACACCAGCTTCCTGCAGGCCAAGGGGGAAGCGCGCTATGCACGCGTGATCGAGATGCCCGCCTCTCGCGGCCCGGTGAAGGACCGCAACGGCGAGCTGCTCGCGGTATCCACCGCCGTCGAGTCGATCTGGGCCACGCCCGAGGACCTGCACGAGGTCGACGACGCGCACTTGCGCTCCCTCGCAAAGGCGCTCGCGATGGACGTGGCCGAGATCCGCCAGAAAATTGTCCGGAAGGATCGCCAGTTCGTCTTTTTGAAGCGCCAGATTTCGCCCGACCAGGCGGCGAAGGTGATGGCACTGCGCGTGCCGGGGGTGTTCCAGCAGCGCGAGTACCGACGCTACTACCCGGCAGGTGAGGTGATGGCGCACGTCGTGGGCTTTACCGGCATCGAGGACAACGGGCAGGAGGGCATCGAGCTCGCGGCCCAGGAGCGGCTTGCAGGCGTGCCGGGCAGCCGCAAGGTAATCAAGGACCGCAAGGGCCGCATCGTCGAGGACATCGAGGGCGTGCGCGCCCCGCGCGACGGCGACGCGGTCACCCTCGCCATCGACCAGCGGCTGCAGTTCCTCGCGCACCGCGAGCTGAAGAGCGCGGTGGACGCGAACAAGGCGAAGGCGGGCTCGCTCGTGATCCTCGACGCGAAGACCGGCGAAGTGCTGGCGCTGGTGAACCAGCCCGTCTACAACCCCAACAACCGCGCGGCAGTAACCGGGCGCCAGACCCGCAACCGGTCGGTGACCGACCTGTTCGAGCCCGGCTCGACGCTGAAGCCCTTCACCATTGCCGCCGCGCTCGACGCCGGGATCGTCACGCCCGAGACGCAGATCCAGACTGCCCCGGGCAGCATGACCATCGGAAAGTCGACCATCAGCGATTCGCACCCGATGGGCCTGCTGACTGTTGCACAGGTGATCCAGAAAAGCTCCAACATCGGCACCGCGAAAATCCAGCTGTCGATGAGCGCCGAGCGGATGGGAACGCTTTATCGCGAGCTCGGTTTCGGCTCCGTACCGCAGACCGGATTTCCCGGCGAGGCCAAGGGGCTGCTGCGCCCGTGGGCGCAATGGCGCCCGATCGAGCAGGCGACGATGTCCTACGGCCACGGCATCGCGGTGTCGCTCCTGCAGGTGGCGCGTGCCTACACGGTCTTCACCAACGACGGCCAGCTGCTGCCGCTTTCGCTCACCCGCCGTGACGCGCTGCCCATCGGCAAGCGGCTGCTCACGCCCGATTCGGCGCGCGCGGTCACGCGCATGATGGAGATGGCGGCGATGCCCGGGGGCACCGCGCCGCGCGCCCAGGTTCCCGGCTACCGGGTTGCGGGCAAGACCGGCACCGCGCACAAGCCCGAAAACGGTGGCTACGCCGAGCACAAGTACGTCTCGAGCTTCGTCGGCTTCGGCCCGGTGAGCGATCCACGCTTCATCGTGGCGGTAATGCTCGACGAGCCGAGCGGGGCGAAATACTACGGCGGCGAGGTGAGCGCTCCGGTGTTCTCTTCGGTGATGGGCAACGCGCTGCGGATGATGAGCGTTCCGCCCGACGCGCCCGCGACGCCCAAATCCGGAACGCTCAACGTCCAGGCCAGGGCGCCGGGAGTCGAGGGATGATCGCCGCCCCCGGGTTCCTACGCCCCGAGGCCGCGCGGCTGCTCGATCGCCTCGGGCAGCTGGGCGTGCCGCTCGCCGATCTCACCGCCGATTCGCGCGCGGTAAAGATGGGCTCGATCTTCGTGGCCTATCCGGGGAGCATCGTCGACGGGCGCTCGTTCATTTCCGAGGCGATCGCGCGGGGCGCCGCCGCGGTCCTGTGGGAGCGGAGTGGCTTCTCGTGGAACGAGGACTGGGAAATCGCGAACCTCGGCATCGACAACCTGCGGCTGCGCATCTCCGAGATCGCCGGCCATGTGTACGGAAACCCGTCGGAGTCGCTGTGGATGGCGGGGGTCACGGGTACCAACGGCAAGACCTCGGTCTCGCAGTGGATTGCAGCCGCCGGGGAGTCGCTCGGACGGCGCTCGGCGGTGGTCGGCACGCTCGGCAACGGCCTCGTCGGCGAGCGCGTCGAGGCGAAGAACACCACGCCCGATCCGATCGTCCTGCAGCGGCTGCTCGCCGACTACCTGCGGCGCGGCGCGCGCAACGTCGCGATGGAGGTTTCCAGCCACGGCCTCGACCAGGCGCGCGTCGCCGGCATCAAGTACGACGTCGCGGTGTTCACCAACCTCACGCGCGACCACCTCGACTACCACGGCACGATGGAGGCGTATGCCGAGGCCAAGTTCAAGCTCTTCTCGGCGCGTGGGCTCACCCATGCCGTGATCAATGCGGACGACCCGGTCGGAGCGGAATTCGCGGCTCGCCTGGAGTCGGGCGGCCTCGAGATCATCACCTTCGGTACGCGCCACGGCGCGGGCCTGCGCGCGGACGCCATCCGCATGTCGGAAGCCGGCGTGCGCTTCCACCTTGAAAGCCGCTGGGGATCGGGCGAAGTGACCTGCGGCGTGCTCGGCGCCTTCAACGTGTCCAACCTGCTCGCGGTCATCGGCGCGCTGTTCGCGCAGGGCATCGCGTTCGACGATGCGCTCGCCGCGGTGCGCTCGCTCGCGCCGGTTCCCGGGCGCCTCGAGCGCGTCGGCGGCGGCGCAGCCCCGCTCGTGGTGATCGATTACGCGCACACCCCCGATGCCCTCGACAAGGCGCTCGCGGCGCTGCGCCCGATGGTCGCCGCGGGCCATCGCCTGGTCTGCGTCTTCGGCTGTGGCGGGGATCGCGACCCGGGCAAGCGCTCGCTGATGGGCGAGGGCGCGGCGCGCCTTGCCGACGAGATCATCGTCACCAGCGACAACCCCCGCTCCGAAGATCCGCACGCGATCATCAAGCAGATCCTGCAGGGCATCCCCAGGGGCAGGGCCGAGGCGATCGAGGATCGCCAGGTGGCGATCTTTTCCGCCGTGCATCGCGCCCGGGCCGGCGACGTGGTGCTGCTGGCCGGAAAGGGCCACGAGACCTACCAGGAGATCGCCGGGATACGCCACCCGTTCAGCGATTGCGAGGTCGCCGGCGCCGCACTCACCCAATGGGAGGCGGGGGCGCGATGAATGGATCCGACCCGGTGAGCCCGCACACGATGATGGACCTTGAGGAGGCGGCGCGCGCCGTGGGCGGGCGGCTGCACGGCGCCGTTGCGAGCTTCTCCGGCGTGACCACCGATAGCCGCAAGGTTTCCGCCGGTGACCTGTTCGTGGCGCTCCAGGGCGAGCGCTTCGACGGCAACGAATACGTGGCCGAAGCGCTGCGCCGCGGCGCCGTGGCCGCGGTCACCTCGCGCCTCATCCAGGCCTCCGGCCCGATGCCGCAGGTCGTGGTGGGGGACACCCGCGTTGCGTTGGGCCGGCTCGCGGGGCAGTGGCGCGTGCGTTTCGCGCTACCGCTGGTGGCGCTCACCGGCAGCAACGGCAAGACCACGGTGAAGGAGATGCTCGCCGCGATCCTCGCGGCTCACTGCGGCGATCCTGCGAGGGTGCTGGCCACCGAGGGCAACCTCAACAACGACATCGGCATGCCCCTCACGCTGTTCAGGCTGCGCGAAGGCCACCGCTACGCCGTGATCGAGATGGGAATGAATCACGCGGGGGAGATCGACTACCTCACGCGCATTGCACAGCCGGCGGTGGCGCTGGTCAACAACGCGCAACGCGCCCACGTCGGCATCCTCGGCAGCGTCGAGGCGATCGCGCACGCCAAGGGCGAGATCTACGCGGGCCTCAAGACGTCGGGAATCGCGGTGGTGAATGCCGACGACGATTTCGCCGGCTACTGGACCGCGCTCAACCACGGGCGCCGCGTGGTGACCTTCGGGCTGGGGGAAAGCGCCCAGGTGCGCGCGACGGTCGACGGCTCGCAAGTGCGCTTCGTCACCCCCGTGGATGCCTTCGCGGTGCGGCTGCAGGTGGCGGGCGTCCACAACGTGCGCAATGCGCTCGCCGCGTGCGCGGCGGCGCACGCCCTCGAGATCCCGCCGCACGCGATCCAGGACGGGTTGAACCACTTTGGCGGCGTGCCGGGGCGGTTGCAGCGCCGACCGGGCCGCTCGGGCTCGGCGGTCATTGACGACAGCTACAACGCGAATCCTGAATCGATGATGGCCGCGATCCGGGTGCTCGCCGAGGAGCGCGGACGGCGCGTGCTGGTGATGGGCGACATGGGCGAGCTCGGACCCGAGGCGGCCGCGATGCACGCGGAGGTGGGCGCGTTCGCCAAGCAGTCGGGGATCGACGCGCTGCTTGCGCTCGGACCCGCCAGCCGCGGCGCGGCCGACGCGTTCGGCGCGGGCGGGCGCCATTTCGACGATGCCGGGCAGCTCATCGAGGAGGCCGGGCACGAGGCGGCGCGCGGCGCGACGCTCCTGGTCAAGGGCTCGCGCTTCATGCAGATGGAGCGTGTCGCCGACGCGTTGGCCCTTCCGGAGGACGGCCATGCTGCTTGAGCTCGCGCAATACCTCGAGACGTATGTGCGGGCGTTCAACGTGTTCACCTACATTACCCTGCGGGTAGTACTGGCCGCGCTCACCGCGCTGGTGATCTCGTT
>JANNKG010000517.1:0-3448 GCA_031396185.1 Burkholderiales bacterium
ATCGGTCAGCACATTGATGAAGGGGATCAGGAAATCGTCCTTGTCGCGGATCGACTTCACTTCCCGGTAGGCGGCGAAGATCTCGCCCTCATCCAGGCCGAGCGACTCGGCGATGTACTGGTAGGCGTGGGTGTGGATCGCCTCCTCGAACGCCTGGCGCAGCAGGTACTGGCGGCACTCGGGCGCGGTGATGTGACGATAGGTCCCCAGCACGATGTTGTTGGCGGCGAGCGAATCCGCCGTCACGAAGAAGCCCAGGTTGCGCTTCACGATCAAGCGCTCGTCGTCGGTCAGCCCGTCCGGGTTCTTCCACAGGGCGATGTCGCGGTTCATGTTCACTTCCTGCGGCATCCAGTGGTTCGCGCAGCCCGACAGGTACTTGTCCCAGGCCCACTTGTACTTGAACGGAACCAGCTGGTTCACGTCCGTCTTCGCGTTGATGATGCGCTTGTCTTCGGCGCGGACGCGGGTGTGGGTGGGACCGACCAAGGGAGCGGGAGGGGGCGCCGGCGGCACCTGCGCGGGGCTGGTGCGCCCGGCCGGCGTGGAGTGGATCGTCTGGAGCCCGGGCATTGCTACCGGCGTGTCGTCTTCGAAGCTGAGCATTTTCTTTTCGACTCCTGGCGTTTAGGTGCGCGCCACTTTTTGTTGGTGTTGTGGGCTGAAATTGGGCACCCGCCTTCGCGGGTGTGACAGCTAACTCGGTGCAACAGCTAACTCGGTGTGACGGCTAACTCATGCGGCGACCAACCGCGGGGCCAAGTGCTCGCTGCGGGCGGCGGCGGCCTTCCAGTTCAGGGCCTGCAGGTTCGAGGGATCAGTGGAACCGCCCAGGCGGGTGGGGACGATGTACTCGAGCTCCCAGCCGAAAGGCGAATGGCGGTTGCCGAAATCGGCGTAGCGGACCATGTTCCCGAGGCAGTCCTTGCGGAATTCCCAGGAATTCTGGCTTTTCGAGACTGGGCTCGTCCGCGCCCAGCACGCCCTTTTCAGGTCTTCCAACATGGCCATGTGGACTTGCAGCCCCATCGCACACCCCCTGTTCGCGTTGGCTTCCCCGGGGGTTACTTTGCTACAACCCGATGCCCCCGGTCAAGGCTCCAGGCACAACATATGGGGTTTTTGGGGCGAATTTGTAGCTTATTTTGTGGATAACCGGTGGACAAACCGGGGATAAGTCGGGGAAAAAAAAGACGGCGCATCCGGGTGAGCGGAGCGCCGTGAAGGAGACGGGCCTACAGGAGGGGAGGCCCGTTCAGGGAGTCGTCAATGGGCGATGGGGGGCATTTCCAGGGCTGCCGGGGGGGCCGGGTTATCCACAAGGCGCTCCCAGTCGTCGGCGTTGTAAACGGTCGCCATGCCGGCGGCGTTGATTGCTGCAGAGAGCCAATTCGGGAGCTGGTCCATCGTTACCCCTTCCATGCGCCTCGGCGCACCGTTGCCCATGCTTGTCACTCTAGCCAGACAGAAAGTCAGGGCTCAGGTACGGATTTGCCGGCGCCATGGTCCGAATGGAGCAGGGAAACCTGCGCAAGGCGGCTCAGGGCAGGGACACGACGAAGGACCGGTGGCGGTGTCTGACCTTGAACCCCAGGCAAAAAGACCCCACCTACCCCCTATGGCCGAACCCCAAATCACTTACCGCGGCATGCCGCACTCCCCCGCGATGGACGCACGCATCCGGGAATTGGCTGAAAAGCTCGACGAATTCCATCCCAAGATCACCAGCTGCCACGTGGTGGTGGATGAGATCGACCGCCACAAGAGCAAGGGCAACCTGTTCGAGGTGCGTGTCGACCTCCACGTACCCGGCCGCGAGATTGTCGCGAGCCACCAGCAGAACGTGGATGCCTATGCGGCCATTGGCCAGGCATTCGACGTGCTGATCCGGCAACTCGAAGACGACATCCAACGCAAGCGCGGCAACGTAAAACGTCATGTCGAACCGCAAAGCGATCCCACCCCATGAAACCCAACCGAGCCCCCTACTCCCCGTATTCGCCGAAGCGCGATACCGAGGTTCGCAGCGCAAACGACGAGGGCGATCCCTACCGCACCACCGCCAAGCCGCCGGAGGGCACGCGTTGCCCCACGTGCAAGGCGAGCTTTCACGGCGGGCGCTGGACCTGGGATACGGCGCCGAAGGACGCGCTAGAGCTGGTGTGTCCCGCCTGCCATCGCATTGCCGACCGCTTCCCCGCCGGCTACGTGACGATCAAGGGCTCATTTTTCGCGGAACACCGCGACGAGATCGTCAAGCTGATCCAGGGCCACGAGAAGCGTGAGAAGGCCATCCGCCCCCTGCAGCGCCTGATGGGAATCGAAGCCAAGCGTGATGGCTCGGCCGAAGTGACCACTACCGATTCGGTGCTGGCGCGCGGCATTGCGGAGGCGCTGCACGAGGAGTTCAAGGGCGATCTCAAGCTGCGCTACTCGCGCGACGAGAACCTGCTGCGGGCGACCTGGAAGCGCTAGGAAACCAGGGACGGACCCTCATTTTTTCTGCCGCGCGGGAAATGAGGGTCCGTCCCTGGTTTGCGCGCTAGCGCCACGAAACGGGCGGCGGCAGGGTTGGTTTCCTCACGGTGGGACAGGAGCGTTAGGGGTGCCACCAGGCGCCCCGCGCCCCGCAGCGGCATGTAGCTCACGAGCTCGGGCTGGATGCCGCGCATTGAGGCCGGTACCACCGACACACCCATACCCGCCGCGACCAACAGGATGTTGGTCAGCATGTTCCCTACTTCTGCCGCGACCTTCGCGGTAAAACCCGCGCCCTCGCAAGCGGCGAGCAGGTTTCCGTACATGCCGGGGGCGCCGGGGCGGCGCACCAGGATGAACGGGTACTGCCCCAACTCCCGTAGCGTCACCCATTGACTCGAGCGTGAGGCGGCCTTGACCGCCAGCGGGTGGGCGCGCGCCAGGGCGGCAAGCATCGGCTCCTGCAGCAGGTGGTCGAAACGCAGCGCCTCGGGCCGGTCCACAGGCGCGCGCAGGAGCGCCACGTCCGCCTGGCGCGCGAGCAGCGCTTCCGTGAGGCTCGCGGCGTTGCCCTCCACGAACTCGATGAATACACCGGGGTGGCGCTTGCGAAAGGCGGCGATCACCGTGGGAACGATGGGGTGTGTCGCGGCGGAGCTCGCCACCCCGATCGCGAGCCGCCCCTCCATCCCGCCCGCTACACGATGGGCGCGCGCGGCCGCGGCGGGGACGGCCGCGAGGATCGCCCGCGCGTCGTCGAGGAATGCCGACCCGGCGGCCGTGAGCCGCACGCCGCGCGGCAGCCGGTCGAAGAGATTCATCCCCAGCTCGCGCTCGAGGGCCTGCAGCTGCTGGCTCAACGGCGGCTGCTGGATGTGCAGCCGCGCCGCCGCGCGCGTGAAGCTGCCCTCCTCGGCGATCGCCACGAAGTAGCGCAGGTGACGCAGCTCGATCCGGTTTCTCATATCGT
>JANNKG010000519.1:0-2151 GCA_031396185.1 Burkholderiales bacterium
GGGCGCGAGCGACTTCCTCGCCAGCCAGATCAAGCGGCTGGCAGAGGAGCTGCGCGCGGCCGAGGCCGAGGTCGAGCAGTTCCGCGCCAAGGCGGGGCTGCAGACCGGCGGCTCCAGCACCGTCACGCTTGTGGACATCACCAATTACGTGATGCTCGAGCGCGGCCAGCCGATGCACGCGTTCGACGATTCGAAGCTGCGCGGCGCAATCGACGTGCGTTTCATGCGCCCCGGCGAGCGCGTGAAGCTGCTGAATGAGCAGGTTGTCGATTATCGCGCCGCCCTCCTCGCCATCACTGACGAGTCAGGTCCTGTGGCCCTGGCCGGGGTGATGGGCGGCTACGACTCGATGGTGGGCAGCGCCACGACAGACGTGTTCTTCGAGGCCGCCTATTTTGCCCCCCGTGCGGTTCAGGGGAGGGCTCGCGCCCTGGCCGTCACGAGCGACGCAGCGTACCGCTTCGAGCGTGGCGTCGATCCTGGCGGAACGCAGGCCGCCATGGAGCGCGCCACCGCCCTCACACTCGAGATCTGTGGCGGCAAGGCGGGCCCCCTCAGCCACGCGGCAGGCGAAATCCCCAAGCGCCACACCATTGCCTTGCGCCCCGCGCGAACGCGCGCGGTCCTGGGGTACCCCATCGCGGACCAGGAGATGCACGACATTCTGGGGCGACTCGCGTGCGCGCCCGAGGGCACCGGCGATAAGCTGCGCGTCACGGCACCCAGCTGGCGCTTCGACCTCGAGATCGAGGAGGACTTCATCGAGGAGGTGGCGCGCATCCACGGCTACGAGCACGTGCCTTCAAACCCGCCCCGCACGAGCGCTCCGATGCCGCGGCTCGCGGAGGGTACGCGCAGCCGCTTCGACCTGCGCCACCTGCTTGCGGGCCTGGGCTACCAGGAAGTGATCAATTACAGCTTCGTATCCGGGGAATCGGAGCGCGAATTCGCCGGCAATGCGACGCCGGTGCGGTTGGCCAATCCTATTGCAAGCCAAATGAGTGTCATGCGCACGACGCTCCTGGGGGGCCTGGTGGAGACCCTGCGATCGAACCTGAACCGGGGCGAGTCGCGAGTCCGGGTCTTCGAGGTCGGGCGCTGCTTCATGGGCGACGAGCCGAGCCTCGCGGCACAGCCTGAGCGCATCGCGGCCCTGGCATTTGGCACACGTTGGCCCGAGCAATGGGCCGAGAAGGGCGTGCGCACTGATTTCTTCGATATCAAGGGCGATGTAGAGGCCCTCACTGGCACGCTGGCGCTGGATTTCGCTCCGGCCTCCCATCCGGCGTTCCACCCGGGCCGCAGTGCCGAGATCCGGAACCGGGGCAGGGTGATCGGCGTGGTGGGCGAGCTCCATCCCCGGCTGCAGCAGAAGCATGAGTTGGCTCCTCCGGCGGTGGCCTTCGAGCTGCTCACCGGCCCCCTCCTGGAAGGGGCGCCCCCTCGTTTCGGAAGCCTTTCCCGAATGCCTGCGGTGCGTCGAGACTATGCATTTACGGTGGCCGAATCGACCCCCGCCGGGGCGATCCTGGAGGCCATTCGCAGTCGCGTTCCACCGCTCGTGAGGGAGGTCGAAGTGTTCGATCAATACCGCGGAAAAGGGGTCGAGGCTGGCAAAAAAAGCCTTGCCCTACGTATAGTTATGCAGGATACTGATAGGACTTTGACAGATGCAGAAGTGGAGCGGATCGTAGGCTCCATTCGCGACCAGCTCAACGAACAATTCCAAGCCAAGCCGCGCACGTGAAAGACAAAGTTACCCTCACCAAGGCCGAGCTCGCGGACCTGATGTTCGAAAAGGTCGGGTTGAACAAGCGAGAGGCCAAGGACATGGACGAATCGTTCTTCGAGGAGATCCGGATCGCGCTGGAAAGAGGCGAAATGGTGAAACTCTCGGGCTTTGGCAACTTCCAATTGAGGAAGAAGCCGCAGCGCCCGGGGCGCAACCCGAAGACCGGGGAGGAGATACCCATCACTGCGCGGCGTGTCGTTACCTTTCACGCGAGCCAGAAGCTGAAGAGCCTGGTGGAGAAGTCCTTCAATGGCCATGGAGAACCTGGCGACGACTGAACTGCCCGCAATCCCCGCCAAGCGCTATTTCACCATCGGCGAAGTAAGCGAATTGTGCGGGGTGAAGCCCCATGTGCTGCG
>JANNKG010000525.1:0-2560 GCA_031396185.1 Burkholderiales bacterium
CAAGGGCAAGATCCTGTTCGTCGGCACCAAGCGCCAGGCCCGCGAGATCGTGAAGGAAGAGGCCCAGCGCGCAGGCGCCCCGTACGTCGACTACCGCTGGCTCGGCGGCATGCTCACGAACTTCAAGACCGTCAAGGGATCGATCAAGCGCCTGAAGGACATGGACGCGATGATCGCCGACGGGTCGAGCGAGCGGCTGTCGAAGAAGGAGCAGCTCCTCAACGCGCGCGAGCGTGAAAAGCTCGAGCGCTCGCTGGGCGGCATCAAGGACATGGGTGGCGTGCCCGACGCGCTCTTCATCATCGACGTGGGCTTCCACAAGATCGCGGTGACCGAGGCGCGCACGCTCGGCGTGCCGATCGTCGGCGTCGTCGATTCGAACAATTCCCTCGATGGCATCGACTACGTGATTCCCGGCAACGACGACTCGACCCGCGCCATCCGTTTGTATGCACGCGGCGTGGCCGACGCGATCCTCGAGGGCCGCAGCCAGGTGATCAGCGAAATGGTGGCACCGCCGACGGAAGACTTCGTCGAGGTCGAGGAAGCCGAGAAACAATAGGGAACCGGCAGGGTTCCTGGCAGGAAAGGGGCGCAATGCCCCTTTTTTGTATCAACGGATATTGGAGCGAGGAAATGGCAGAAATCACCGCGGGCATGGTCAAGGAACTGCGCGAGCTAACCGGGCTCGGCATGATGGAATGCAAGAAAGCGCTCGAGGAAGCGGGCGGCGACATCAAGAAGGCGGAGGAGCTGCTGCGCATCAAGAGTGGTGCCAAGGCCTCCAAGGCCGCCTCGCGCGTGGCCGCCGACGGCGCGGTGGCGACGTGGCTGTCACACGACGCGAAGCTGGGCGCCATGGTCGAGGTCAACGCCGAGACCGACTTCGTCGCGAAGAACCCCGACTTCACGCACTTCGCCAACGCCCTCGCCGAGCTCGTTGCGCGGGGGAACCCCGCCGACGTTGCCGCGCTCTCGGCCATGAAGATCGGAGCTGAAACCGTCGAGAGCGCGCGCCAGAAGCTGGTGCAGAAGATCGGCGAGAACATCAGCGTGCGCCGTTTCGAGCGCCTCGAGACGCCCGCCAAGCTGGTGCAGTACGTGCACCCTGGCGCCAAGATCGCGGTGCTCGTCGATCTCGAGGGGTCGGAGGCGGTGGCCAAGGACGTCGCCATGCACATCGCCTTCGCCAAGCCCAAGTACATGACGCGCGACCAGTATCCCGCCGATGAGATCGCCGGCGAGCGCAAGATCCTCGAGGCGCGCGCGGCCGAGTCGGGCAAGCCGCCGGAGATCGTGGCCAAGATGGTCGACGGCGGCATCAACAAGTTCCTCGCTGAGAACACCCTCCTCGGCCAGCCGTTCGTGAAGGACGACAAGATGACGGTGGAGAAGATGCTCGCGGCGCAGAAGTCGACGCTTCGCGGCTACCGCTTCCTGGTGGTCGGCGCCGGCATCGAGAAGAAGCAGAGCGATTTCGCCGCCGAGGTGGCGGCGATGACGAAGAACGCGGCGTGACCATGGAACCGGCCCTTCCTGTGCGGGCGGGCGCCTGATGGACGACGCCAACCCGGCAAAGCCCGCCTATCAGCGGATCCTCCTCAAGCTCTCGGGGGAGGCGTTGATGGGCAACGACGCCTTCGGCATCAATCGCGAGACCGTCGATCGCATCGTGGCCGAAGTGAAGGAGATCTCCGGGCTCGGCGTGCAGGTGGGCATCGTGATCGGCGGAGGAAACATCTTTCGCGGTGTCTCCCAGGGCGCAGCCGGCATGGACCGCGCGACCGCCGACTACATGGGCATGCTCGCCACCGTCATCAATGCGCTCGCCCTGCAGGACGCGATGAACCGCGGCGGGCTGGTGGCGCGGGTGCAATCGGCGCTCAACATCGAGCCGGTGTGCGAGCCCTACATCCGCGGCAAGGCGATCCGCTACCTCGAGGAGGGCAAGATCGTGATTTTTGCCGCCGGCACCGGCAACCCGTTTTTCACCACCGACACCGCCGCTGCCCTGCGCGGGCGCGAGGTGGAGGCCAACATCGTGCTGAAGGCCACGAAGGTCGATGGCGTCTACACCGCCGATCCCCTCAAGGACAAGTCGGCCACCCGCTACAACGAGATCACCTTCGACGAGGCGTTCGTGAAGAACCTCAAGGTGATGGACGCCACGGCACTCGCGCTTTGCCGCGACCAGAAGCTGCCGATCAATGTGTTTTCCATTTTCAAGGTAGGGGCGTTGAAGCGAGTGGTGATGGGGGAGGATGAAGGTACGCTCGTCCACAACTAGAATGGGTCCGTGCCTTCAAGGGACATCGGGGCGGTCGTTGGAGCGGACGCGAGGCCCCGCTCAACGACGCGATACAGGGGGGTACCAATGAGTATCGGGGAAATCAGGAAGCAGGCCACGGAGAAGATGGCCAAGTCGGTGGAAACGCTCAAGCACGACCTCGCCAAGGTCCGTACCGGCCGCGCGCACACCGGCCTCATCGACCACCTGCGGGTCGACTACTACGGCTCCCCGATGCCGATCAACCAGGTGGCGAACGTGACGCTCTCCGAC